>NZ_JBAIYW010000335.1:0-5030 GCF_036763055.1 Desulfovibrio sp. 1214_IL3152
TGGAAGGCCTGGCACAAACGCTCATCAGCCTGCTTAACGACAGCGGCGAGCGCACACGCATGTCGACCGCTGCACTGGCCTCTGCCCGGCCCGATGCCGCCGCTCGTGTGGTTTCTGTTTTGGAAGAGACAGCCCGTCTGCGCTGAAAGCGGTTGCGGGATGTTTGTATGGCGGCCTGCCGCCTGTGAATTATCTAGATATTCTTTAAAGGTAACGCATGAACAGCAAGATCCGGCACATCCACATGGTGGGCATCGGCGGCGCGGGCATGAGCGGCATTGCCGAGGTACTGCTCAATCTCAAATACGAGATTTCCGGTTCGGACATGAGCGATTCCGCTGTTGTCCGGCATCTGCGCAGTCTGGGCGCGCGCATTACCGTCGGGCATGCGGCGGAAAACGTGGGAGACGTGCAGGTGCTGGTCAAGTCCACAGCCATCAGGGATGATAATCCCGAGCTTGTGGAGGCCCGCAAGCGCAACATCGCCATTATTCCCCGTGCCGAGATGCTGGCCGAGCTTATGCGTCTGCGTCAGGGCATCGCCATTGCGGGTACGCACGGCAAAACCACCACCACATCGCTCACTGCCTCGATTTTTGATGAGGCCGGTCTTGATCCCACGGTGATCATCGGCGGGCGCCTCAATGTTTACGGAGCCAACGCCCATCTCGGACACGGCGAATACCTGATCGCCGAGGCCGATGAATCTGACGGGTCGTTTCTTTGCCTGTTGCCCATCATCAACGTGGTGACCAACGTGGATGAGGATCATCTGGACCATTACAAAACACGGGAAGCCATAGACAGCGCCTTTGTGCAGTTCATGAACAACGTGCCGTTTTACGGGCTGAACATTGTTTGCGGCGATGACCCCGGCGTGCTGGAACTTTTGCCGCGGGTAAAGCGCCCCGTGCTTACCTACGGTTTTGCCGAGGACAACTCCCTGCGCGCCGTGCCGCTGGAAAGCGGGCGGATCAGCCGGTTTCAGGTCTGGCTGCATGGTGAGCAGCTGGGTGAAGTCAGTCTGCCGCAGCCGGGCCGCCACAATATCCTCAATGCACTGGCGTCCATCGGTGCTGCCCTGGAAGTAGGCATCAGTTTTGAAAAATGCGCCGCTGGCTTGTGCGGATTCAAGGGGGTGGGGCGCCGTTTTGAATTCAAAGGCGAAAAGCAAGGGGTCACCGTGGTGGATGACTACGGCCACCACCCGGCTGAAATTGCCGCAACCCTTGCCACTGCCCGTCAGGTTTTCGAAGGCAGGCGCATTGTGGCGGCTTTTCAGCCGCACCGCTTCAGCCGCACGGAAGCCCATTTTGGTGAATTTTGCAAAGTCTTCAATGACGTTGATCAACTGCTGCTGACTGAAATTTACGCTGCCTCTGAAAATCCCATTCCCGGCGTTTCCGGGCAAAGCCTTGCGCAGGGGATACGCCAGGTCTCTTCAACGCCTGTGGAATATTTTCAGACTCTGGATGACCTTGCCCAGGCGTTGCCCGATATTTTGCGGGAAGGAGACGTGCTGCTGACTCTTGGGGCAGGCAATATTACCCGTTTGGGTCCCATATGGCTGGAAGGGCTTGACCATGCGTGAGATCGCCTCGCCGCAGCTCGCCCAGCGCACAACATTGCGTCTTGGCGGGACAGCTATCGCAGAGCTGATTCTTGAATGCCCGGAGGATATTGCTCCGCTGTCGCGCCGCTTGCGCGCCCTGGGAGGAAGCCCCGTGGTATTGGGGGCCGGAAGCAATATTCTGGCCCAGGATGGCGATTTGCCTCTGGTTCTTGTCCGGCCGCTGCTCGTGCAGGGACCTGAGGTGGTCGGTGAAGAAGAGGGGAGGGTGCTGGTTCGCGCCGGAGCGGGAGTACCCCTGCCACGGCTGTTGCGTTTTTGCGCGGAACAGGGCTTGTCGGGGCTTGAAGGGCTTGTGGGCATTCCGGGAACAGTCGGCGGTGCAGTAGCCATGAATGCAGGTTCTTTCGGCGTTGAAACATGCGAAAAGATTGATAATATCATGGTGTTTGACGCCCAGGGCGCGCGCACTGTGGCATCCTGCTCATTGCAGTATGCCTATCGCAGCCTGCGTATTGAAGAGAAAAAGAATGATTTTATCGTCTTGGAAGCCACATTTGGCTTGACCAGAGCAGCGAGGGATGGCATCACTAATCGCATGCGTCACAACTTTTTTGAGAAAAAGTCTAAACAACCTGTGACGGCCTGGAGCGCTGGCTGCGTATTCAAAAATCCCTCTGCGGAAATGCCTGCCGGCAAACTTCTTGAGCAGGCGGGATTCAAAGGAAAAAAAATGGGCGGCATGGCCTTTTCAACCCTGCACGCCAACTTCATGATCAATGAGGGCAGGGGAAGTGCAAAGGCGGCCCTGGCCTTATTGCAAGAGGCAAAAGAAACTGTGCGGGAGCGGTTCGGTGTAGTGCTTGAGCCCGAAGTCAGGATTATTCCATGCCTCTTCCCTTGAAAAAGAATGCCCGCAGATCCCGGAACGCGTACACGCGCGCCGCTGTGACGGGCAAAGGCAAAAAAAACGCAAAACTGCGCATGCCGGCTTTTATGGCGGCTGTTTTTGGCAGATTGCGCGGTTTGGGCGGATTAAAAAGCCTGTTTGCCGTTGCTGTTTTGCTGGTCGGTTTGGGAATAGTGCTTTCCGGTGTGTGCTTTGCCTCGTTGTGGCTGTACAACAAGGCCATAACCAGCGACTTTTTTATCACCCGTCATGTAGATGTGGCCGGCAATGTGCGTCTTTCGCGCGATATGGTGCTGCAATACGGCGATCTTAAAGAAGGCGACAACAGCTTGGCCGTCAGCATTGCCAAAGTAGAGCGCAATCTGCGCCAGACCCCCTGGGTAGAGGAAGTTTCGGTAAAACGCCTTTTGCCCGACAGATTTGTGATAAAACTGAAGGAGCGGATGCCCTCCTTCTGGGTGCACAAGGAAGGTACCCTGTATTACGCCAATGAACGCGGTACGATTATCGCGCCAGTGGAAAGCAAGAACTTCCTGTCGCTCCCCACCTTGCGGGTGGAACCTGGGGCCGAAGACGCCATCCCCTTTCTCGCCCGCCTGATGAAAGACATCCAGAACGGTATACTGCCTGTGGAGGCTGGAGCAATCGCCTCCATTACCCTGAGTCCCGGCAGAGGCATTGAGGTGTACCTGGAAGACAGGGAAATGCGCCTCTCCATCGCCACAGACGACTGGGAAGGCAACCTTGCCCGGCTGGGAGTGACTTTGGGCGATCTGGCCCGGAGGCATGAACTGCGCAATGTGCGTGAAGTTCGGGCAGTCAACGGCAATGTATGGGTTTTGCTTAATCAGGCCGTGCAAAACTGATGCGGCGTGAATCATAAGAGTGTGAAGAACAGGCGTTTCTAGGAGAATGGCATGAATAAGTCCGAGCTCATCGTCGGTCTCGACATCGGCACCACAAAGATCTGCGCGGTGGTGGGTGAACTTGCTGAGTCGGGCCTTGTTGATGTGGTGGGCATCGGCACCAGCGTTTCCACCGGCCTGCGAAAGGGCGTGGTGGTCAATATCGAGCAGACCGTGCAGTCCATACGCAAGGCTGTGGAAGATGCCGAACTCATGGCCGGCTGCGAAATCCATTCTGTCTACGTGGGTATCGCGGGCAGCCACATCATGGGCATCAACAGTCACGGCGTCATCGCCGTCAAGGGCGGCGAAGTCGCGCAAAAAGATATTGAGCGTGCGCTGGATGCGGCAAGGGCCGTGGCTATCCCAGCCGATCGCGAGGTTATCCATATCCTGCCGCAGGAATATATTGTTGATAACCAGCGCGGCATCGCAGACCCCCTAGGCATGGCCGGCGTGCGCCTTGAAGTAAAGGTTCACATTGTCACCGGGGCGGTGTCTTCGGCGCAGAACATCGTGCGTTCCTGCCACCGCAGCCAGCTTGAGGTGTCTGATATCGCCCTTGAGTCCCTGGCTTCGGCCAAGGCTGTCCTTACTGAGGAAGAACGCGAAATCGGCGTGGCGCTGGTGGATCTTGGCGGCGGCACCACCGATATCGCCGTGTTTGCCAATGACGCCATCAAGCATACGGCCGTGTTGGCCCTGGGTGGACAAAACCTTTCCAACGACATCGCTTTCGGCCTGCGCACCCCCATTGCCTCGGCTGAAAAGATCAAGCTCAAGTATGGCTGCGCTCTGGCCGACCTTGTGCGCCATGATGAGTTTATTGAAGTTCCCAGTGTGGGCGGACGTGAGCCTCGTCGTTTGTCACGTCAGGTGCTTGCTGAAATTTGCGAACCGCGCATGGAGGAAATCCTCTACCTGGTGGACCAGACACTTGTGCGCTCGGGCTACAAGGACATGATCGGTGCGGGAGTCGTGCTCACCGGCGGCACTGCCCTTATGGAAGGCTGCCAGGAACTGGGCGAACAGATTTTCAATCTTCCCACCCGTATCGGGTACCCGCGAAATGTGGGCGGCCTTAAAGATGTGGTTAACAGCCCCAAGTTTTCCACCGCAGTGGGATTGTTGCGCTACGGCGCAGAAAAAGAAGTTTCCGGCCAAAAAAAGTTCACCACAAGAAGTGAGAGCGGCGTCTTTGATGGCGTGCTTGCGCGTATGAAAAAGTGGTTCGCTGATATTTCTTAAAATAACGACCTCAAACGGGCATTTGAGGACAGGTTAAAACAGGAGAGGAACCTATGTCTCAGTCGATCGTGGACGATATTGACACGTCTTTGTCCAGCAACGCTAAAATCAAGGTTATAGGCGTTGGCGGCGGCGGCGGCAATGCTGTGCAGAACATGATAGCCTCTGGTCTGCGCGGCGTGCAGTTTGTCTGCGCCAACACAGACGTGCAGGCTCTGGCGAAAAACGGCGCTCCTGTAAAAGTGCAGATGGGCGAAAAGCTCACCAAGGGGCTGGGCGCGGGCGCAAACCCCGCCATAGGCCGCGAGGCCGCTGTGGAAAGCGTCAATGCCATTCGTGAAGCCATTGGCGATGCGGACATGGTTTTTGTGACCGCCGGCATGGGCGGC
The DNA here is from genome assembly GCF_036763055.1 of Desulfovibrio sp. 1214_IL3152. Taxonomy (NCBI): domain Bacteria; kingdom Pseudomonadati; phylum Thermodesulfobacteriota; class Desulfovibrionia; order Desulfovibrionales; family Desulfovibrionaceae; genus Desulfovibrio; species Desulfovibrio sp. 1214_IL3152. The sequence continues at coordinate 5,023 of NZ_JBAIYW010000335.1, forward strand.
GGCACTGG
>NZ_JBAIYW010000418.1:0-5022 GCF_036763055.1 Desulfovibrio sp. 1214_IL3152
TTGCTTGGTATATCAAGGAGAACGAGCCTTTTATGCAGGGAGTGTACTCTTATGGTACTCGACCGGAATAAAAGGCGAAGTTCGACGCAGAGATACCGGGAAAGGCGCTCGTGACGACACTGTCTAATGGAACTGCACAAAATTCTTGAGCAGATTCAGCAGATCATAACGCAGCTCTTCATCCTGAAGGGCAAAGTAAATATTGGCCGTCAAAAATTCCGCCCAGTCTCCGGCATCAAAGCGCATGCCCGACATGCGCACCGCCATCATGCCCCTGTCCTGGGCCATGGCCTGAAGCGCGTCGGTCAGCTGAATTTCGCCGCCGTGGCCGGGGGTCACCTTTTCAAGATAATCAAAAATATCCGGCGTGAGCACATAGCGGCCCACAATAGCCATGCGCGAGGGGGCTTTTTCGCGGGCGGGCTTTTCCACCATGCTCTTGACCCTGAACACTCCGGGGGCAACTTCATCGCCCTCAATGATGCCGTAGCGGTCCACCTTTTCCCACGGCACATCCATCACACCGATGACAGGCATTTTTTCAGCCATTGCCACGTCAATAAGCTGCGCAATGCCGGGAACGCCGCCAAACATCAGGTCATCGCCCACCATGACGGCAAAAGGGTCATCCCGCACAAGCTCGCGCGCGCACAGCACGGCATGCCCCAGGCCAAGCTGCTTTTTCTGGCGCACGGACATGATATTGACCATTTCCGCCACCTTGCGCACTTCTTCCAGCTTGTCGAGCTTTCCGGCGCGCTCAAGCACCGCCTCCAGCTGCAGGTTATAGTCAAAGTGGTCTTCAATGACGCTTTTGTCGCGGTTGGTTACAAAAATGACATCCTGGATATTGGCCTTCTGGGCCTCTTCCACCACATACTGGATGACCGGCTTGTTATAGATGGGCAGCATTTCCTTGGGAATATTCTTGGTCGCGGGCAATGAACGCGTACCCCAGCCGGCCACGGGAATAATAACCTTGCGAATATCCTTCATGCTTGCCTCCACTGTTGCTTTGCTTGTCTGTATTCTCGTTCAAAAAACGGATGTCCGCAAGGACGTTAACGCAGTTCGCGCTCAACCACCTGTGCCAGGTCTTCGGCGTAGGCCCGAACCCTGTCTTCATGCTCGCCTTCCACCATGACGCGGCACAGGGCCTCAGTACCGGAATAGCGCAAAAGCACACGCCCGCGCCCGGCCAGATCTTTTTCCACCTGGGCCACGGCTTCGCCAATGGCGGGGCGCTCCTCAAAGGGCAGGCGCTTTTCCACCCGCACGTTGATGAGCTTTTGCGGAAAGGGCTTCAGCAGCCCGGCCAGTTCGGAGAGCGGGCGTTCTTTTTCCCGCATGATGCGCAATATCTGCAATGCGGCCAACAGGCCGTCACCCGTGGTGCTGTAGCGGTGGAAAATAAGGTGGCCCGACTGTTCGCCGCCCAGCATGGCTCCTTCACGGCGCATGGCTTCCATAACATACCGGTCGCCCACCTTGGTGCGCAAAAGCTGACCGCCATGCTCGCTCATGAAGAGTTCCAGGGCCATATTGCTCATGGCCGTAGCCACCAGCAGGTTGCCGGGCAATTCGCCACGGGCCATCATGGCCTGGGCGCACAGGGCCATGATCTGGTCACCGTCCAGAATCACCCCGTGTTCGTCCACCACAATCAGACGATCCGCGTCACCGTCCAGGGCCAGACCGATATCAGCCCGCACCTCGCGCACCTTGGCCGCGACCACATCGGGATGCAGCGAGCCGCAGTGCTCGTTGATATTGGTTCCGTCGGGGCTGGTTCCGATGCGGAACACCTCGGCCCCAAGCTCTTCCAGAGCGAGAGGGGCCACCTTGTAGCTGGCCCCGTTGGCGCAGTCCACCACAATGCGCAGACCAGAAAGGGTCAGGTGGGCAGGAAAACAGCTTTTGGTGTAAACAATGTAGCGCCCGCCCGCGTCTTCAATCTTTGTGGCGCGGCCCACGCCGCGCGCCCCCGGATACGGCCAGGAAAAATCGGCATCCAGCACCATGGCCGCGATCTCGTCTTCGGCCATATCGGGCAGCTTGTATCCATCGGCATCGAAAAACTTTATGCCGTTGTCCTGAAAGGGATTGTGCGAGGCCGAAATAACCACGCCCAAATCCGCGCGCATGCTGCGCGTCAGAAAGGATATGGCCGGCGTGGGCAGCGGGCCTGTCATGATGACGTGCATGCCCGCAGCACACAGCCCCGCCGTTAGGGCAGACTCAAACATGTAGCCCGACAGGCGCGTGTCCTTGCCGATAACCACTTTATGCTGATGCTGGCCCCGGCGGAAACGCACCCCGGCGGCCAGCCCCAAACGCAGGGCCACATCCACCGTCATGGGGTGTGTATTCACCGTACCACGCAAACCATCCGTGCCGAAAAGACGATCGGCCATGCCATCTCCTTCAAGGGCAAAAACGCCCTCCGCCTCCCGCAACCTGCCGGGAGCACGAGCTATTTTTTCTTACGGCTTACCGTAACTTCTTCTGTGCCGGGGTTCAAGAGCGTCATGCCCTCGGGCAGGCGAAAGCGCACCTCTACCTGACGGCTTTCGCCTTCATCAAGGTCGGGCGGGCTGACGGTGGCCTCCAACTGCCCAAGGTAACGGGAGTTCTTGGCCAGTGCGTCGGGCACTTCCACAGTGACGGTCAGCTCTTCCGGCTCCACCTTGTAGAGACGGCGGTTTTCAGCCGAAATATCGATCTTGCAGCGCTGGCTCACCGTGGTGCGCCCGCTGGTAATGCTGTACTGCACCTTGACGGTGGGCGGAATCGCGGTCACAAGGCTCGGCGTATCCAGGGTTATGACCTGATGCACCGTGCTGCCCGCTGCCGTGGGGTCGGCCATGAGAACAACCGGCACGTGCGATATCGCCTCCACCACGCTTTCCGGCCCGCGCAGGGTCACCGTGGCAGGGTCTACCCTGGCATTTTCCACAGTCAGCGCTCCGTTGCGCAGGGGCGAATCCACGGTAAACCGCACGGGAACCGCCCGCTCCACAAGGGTGTCGGCCGTGATGACAATGCGCGGCGGCTGCACGTCAATAAGCTCAAAGGCGCGGAACCCCGGCCCAAGATGTTCGGCCGTAAGGGGAACCATAGTAACACCCTTTTTAATATGAGAAAGATTGACCGCCTGAATAAGCTTGCTCTGGGTAACCGAACGCAGAAGGGTTTCCGGCCCGCGCAAGCGCACCACCGCCTTGTTGATCAGGCCGTCGGTGATCACAAGATTTGAGGGTATGCCGTAGTAATCAAGGGTAACTTCCAGTTGGGCTTCAAGGCGTTCGCGCACACTGACCACATACCACATGCTCACGGCGGCAAGCACGGCCACCAGCAAGGAAGCCAGATGCGGCGCGCGCCGGGGAATATCAGAGGATTTCATTAAGCACCTCCCGCAGGCGGCCGGCATCCAGGGCGCGCATAAGCTCGCCCTTCATGGCTACTGAAATTTCACCCCGCTCTTCAGACACGACAATAACCACCGCATCGCTTTCCATGGTCACTCCAAGGGCAGCGCGGTGACGTGTGCCGAAGTTCTGCCCCTTGGCCACAGCCAGAGGGAGTATACAGGCCGCGGCCATGAGCCGCCCTCGGCTGATGACCACAGCCCCGTCGTGCAGGGGCGCTTTGGGATAAAAAATATTCATGAGCAACTGGCGCGAAAGCTGCGCGTCAACCCGCACGCCCTCACGCTTTATCATGTCGCCGAGCCGCATGCTGCGCTCCACCACAATCAGGGCGCCCACGCGCAGGCGGGCCATTTCCACGCAGGCCATGACCACTTCCTCAACGCCGTCCTGCATGAGCTGCTTTTTGCGAAACAGCCGGTGTGTCCCCATTTCACCAAGGGCCTGCCGGATATCGGACTGAAAAATGACCACAATAAGGATGAAGATGGAGCTGAAGATATGCTGCAAAAGCCAGCTCAGCGTGTACAGGCCCACGCCTCTGGCGAAAAAATACAATAGTGTCAGGAGCCCCAGGCCGGTCAGTACGGCCAGAGCGCGTGAGCCGCGCACCATCTGGATGAGCTGGTACAGAAGCACGCTGACCACGCCGATGTCCAGAATGTCGCGCCATTCGATAGGTATATTGTCAAGCACCGTAATGTCCTTGCCGAAGATATGAAAAACCGCCGGTATGCGCCGCCGCAGGCAGATGCTGTCGCCGGAGTCTGCTGTTTGCCGCGCGCCGGCATTGAAAAACATTTTTACCGGTTCCCGCTGACGGTCGTCAGCAGCAGACGGCATGGCGTTTCCGGCGAATCCTTGCTCGCTACATGGCCTTATCCGCCCGACCGGCGGATTCGTCAAGAGCGGGGCTGCGCGAATTTCAAAGTGGCTCTTATAATTTTTTTGCGCTGCACAGACCCTGGGGGCATGCAGGCGGCCTGTCCGGCATGCCGCCCACGCTTCTGCCGCCGCAACGCAAAGGACCTCTGGCCGCACCAGCCGGAACAGTTCTGAACAGCCGTCTGCCCGCCGTCGACAGTCTGGCCGGAAATTTTACCCTGGGATGGCTCCGGCGGCGGTGCGGACAGAACCACGCCACAAAAACCATCAATGCCGGCCATTGCCCCAAAGGCTTGTTGAAACGACAGCAGCGCCATGCATTTGTGCTGTTGCTCCCACGGTGAGAACCATAACCCGTTAGAGCATTTTAACTTTGAAAAAGTGTAAATGCTCTAACGCTGTACGAAAGTGCAGCGCGCCACAATGTGGCGTGGATTCAGCCGAAAATCGCATTTTTCGGCTGAATGAAAACTTTGAAATGTGAAGCATTTCAAAGTTAATCTGCTCTAGAATTATGGTTCAAAGTCACTATGCCTGTGCAGTGGCCTCAACCGCATGAAAAAAGGACATGCACCGGCGCGCCCTTTTTACATTTTACTCCACAGACGGCCCGCCCGGCAAGGGGCCGGGATTGAAAGCCGTGGCAACCGCCAGCCCTTGGCGGGCAGCAGCCACCTGATGCACCCTGTGCCAGAAAACGCCCCGA
>NZ_JBAIYW010000495.1:0-5003 GCF_036763055.1 Desulfovibrio sp. 1214_IL3152
GATGCCGCCGTCGCAGGAGAAGCCGTTTTTGCAGCAGTCTGCGTGGCGTCCTGAGCTTCCGCCCGCGGCTGAACAGGAACGGCGGGGCTGGCTGCTGTTTGGGCGTTTTCAGGCTTTTCAGCGGCGGCTGCGGGTTCAGTCCCACCCTCTGTATCTGGAGCGGATTCTTTGGCGGCGGAGTTGACATCTGTGGGAACCTTGCCGTCATTCAGGGCCTGGCGCACCATGTCTTCGATGATGCTCACTTCCTGATCCAGCAGGTCCACCATGAGGTCAAAGTCTATGCCGCTGCTGCGGCCCTGATCCACAATACCGGCCGTACGCTCGGCATAGGTCTTGATGTCCGGCAGTCCCATAAAACCACTGGCATTTTTTATCGCCAGCAGGCAACGGTACAGGGCATCAATGGAATCTTTGTGGCTGCCGTCTTTTTTCAGGGTTTTCAGGGCCGCATGGATAATTTCGATCTGCTGCTGCACCGTAAGGCGAAAAGCTTCGGCATCATCGTTTTCAGAGCCGACGGGAATGATGGTGGGGGTTACCACCTCCACAGGCGCCTTCTTGGCAGCCGCATGGTCATCCGCCTGCTCGGAACTGTCGGAATCCGTCTGTTCGCGGCCCTGAGCGTTCAGCAATTCCGCAGGCAGGGCAATGGGGCCGCCGGCAAGGGCCTTTTGCAACTGCCTGACGACAGCATCTGTTTCAAAGGGCGACGCCTGGCCTGAAGCAACGTCAATGTTGTGTACAAGAGCTTCCATAACGTCCACAACAAGCAGCAACAGGTCAATAAGCTCGTGCGTGGGGGTGATTTTTCCCTGGCGCACGTTATTGAGCAGTGTTTCCGCTTCATGGGTGAGGGCATTGAGGTCGTTGTAACCGATAATGCCGCTATTGCCCTTCATGTTGTGGAAAAAGCGGAAAAGGTCGTTGACGAGTTCGCCCTGACCCGTGGGATTTTCTTCCAGCTCAAGCAGGCCATTGGTGAGATTTTCAATTATTTCACTTGATTCATCAATGAAATCTTTGAGGTGACTTTCGCCGAAGGCCGTAAGGGCGTAGGGCGGCAGCGCAGGCAGTGTTGCGACCCATTCCTTGCCGCTCATGCCGCCAGTGCCTTCCACCTTGGCGGAGGTGTTGTCCCCGGGCTGTGCCACAGGGGACATGTCTGGGGATGTACCAGGGGAAAGCGGGGCTTCGGAGTCTTCGTGCGCTGGCGGAAGTATTTCTGCCTCGTGCGCCACAGGGGCCGAAGGCGGGGCAGCCTCTTCAGCGGCAAAAGCGGGGGACGCCGGGGCGGCCTGTTGGGGCTGGCCCTGTGCCGGGCTTTCTCCCGCCATGATGGCGTCAATCTGGGCCATGATATGCCCGGCTTCCACCTCGCCTTCCGTGTTGCTGCTCTCAAGGTTGTCGATCATCTGGCGCAGGGCGTCTGTGGAGGCCAGAATAACGTCCATAATTTCCGGCGTGACAACCATGCTGCCCTTGCGCAGCTCATCCAAGATGTTTTCAGACTTGTGGGCAAGCTGATTGATGCGGTTCAGGCCAAGAAAGCCCGAAGCGCCCTTGAGCGAGTGCATGGGACGGAAAATGTCGTTGAGCAGCGCCAAGTTCCCCGGAGCTTTTTCAAGCTCAAGAAGATTGGGCTCGATGGTTTCGAGGTGCTCTTTGGCTTCCGCAATGAAGTCAGCAAATAATTCCGGGTCAAAAAAATCCTGGCTCATACCCCATACCCTTACTTGGCTGAAAGCGCTGTACCCTTTTCGGGTAATACTGTCTTTCTTATCGGCTAGCCCAGGAGCATCTTTATATTGCGAACCATTTTTTCCGGCTGCGCTGGTTTGACCATATAAAGGTTGGCCCCAAGGCTCATACCGGTTTGTATGTCTTTTTCCTGCCCTTCGGTGGAAAGCACGATGATCGGGATGTCTTTGTAGGCATCCTGGGCGCGGATGGTTTTAATGAAGGTAAAACCGTCCATGCGCGGCATGTTGACATCAGAGACGATCAAGTCCACCGGGTCAAGGCTGTACAGCTTTTCGATGGCGTCAAGGCCGTCCTCGGCTGTGCTGACCTTGAAGCCTTCCCCTTTCAGCACAAAGGCCACCAGGTTACGGATGGTTTTGGAGTCATCGACGACCATGATATGTTTTTTCATAATATCTGTCCCTGTCCGTCAAATGTTGACTGCCTTTTTGGCAGGCAGTGCAGCATGGATTTTGTCCGGTCTCCGGCAGGCGCTGAAGGCGGTCGCCTGAAACCAGGGTACAACGCGGCATGTTCGTGCGGCCCGATATGGCGGGCATTTGCAGCATTTATTCGCGTCATGGCAAAAATGTAATTTAGAAAAAATTTCAAAATATCGTAGATGTTATTTATAGTATTTGCAAGGGCAAGCGCTTGCTTGCGGCCTTGCGCGCCTGGAATATTTTCGTCTTGAATGCCCGGGCGGGTGCGTGGGCGGACGTCCGCCCTGGATGCGCAGGCGTAATTTTTTTTGCATGGCCGAATTTTGTAAACAGAGTGCCATATATTTTGCGAGTGTACGCGCGGAAAATGAATTTTTTAAATATCCAGCAGCTTTTCCACGATAACTTCCGGGTCAATGATGCCGTGCAGGTGATCGCCCACCTCCGCCAGTCCGCAAAGAAAGTCGGCGCTGGCCCCGAGCTGGTTTTCGGCATTCCAGTTTATTTTCTGCTGGTCGACCAGGTACATGGTATGGATCTTGTCCACAATAAAGCCGAGCTGCATGTCTTTTCCGTTGCATACCACAATGAAGCTTCCTGGTGTGTAGTGGTACTGCTGTTCCAGCGTGAGCAGGGCATCCAGGTGCAGCAGGGGAGTGACCCTGCCCCGCAGGTTGACTACCCCGGCCACAAAGGGAGGGGCCATGGGCAGGCGGGTAAGGGGCATATGCCGCAAGACCTCAACAATAACGCAAACCGGCAAAAGAAAAATTTGTTCACGCACATAAAAGGACACCATCTGCACCTTGTCTTGCGTTGCCAGTTGCGACTTCAGCGGTTCGCCTGCTGCCGGGACCGCGGCTGCCTCGTCATCCATGCCATGCCGGTATTGACCGGCTGTGGAGGCGGCGGCACAGGGCATTCCCGTGGAGACATGGGGCGAATCCGCCTCCGGACAGGGCATGGCCGTCAAAGGGGTCTGCACAGGCAGGGCGGCAAGCGTTTCACCGCCAAGATATTTCTGCACAAAAGCCCGTTCCGCATCACTGAAGGATGACGTTGCTCCCTGTTCGGGCGGCGTAAAGGACAGACCGGCGAAGTATTCTTCAGGCGTTTTTACCATAGGTGCAACACTTCCTGGGCCAGAGACTCGTAGCAGCGTGCGCCTCTGGAGTTTTTGTCTATGTCGTAGATGGTGCATCCCTGTGCGCTTGCCTCTCTGAAGCGCGTGTCCACACCCACTACTGAAGCAAACATGGCATGCCCCATCTTGTTCTGCAAAAGCTCAAGCACCCTGGTGCAGGCTTTGGCGCGCCGGTCATACATGGTGGGCAGCGCCCTGTAGAATACCGGCCTGCCAAGGGCCTTGTTGAGCGTATGCAGCGTGTCAAACAGCAGTTTCAGTCCGTGCAGGGCCAGAAAGTCTGTCTGAATGGGAATGATAAGCAGGTCTGCCGCAACCAGGGCATTGACCAGAAGAATGCCCACATGCGGCGGGCAGTCCAGCACCACAAAATCATAGCTGTCCCGCACGCAGTCAAGGCTTTTCGTCAGTACGCTGCCTTTGGCGCTGCGGTCCTTAAAGTCTACTTCAAGTTCTGAAAGCCGTATGCTGCCCGGAGCCAGATCCATGCCGTGCAAAGCCTGCGCGCGCACCATGTGCGGCCACAGATCGGGCCAATGGGCCTCGTCGGCAAGGAAAAGGTCGTGCAGACTGTATTGCACATCCTCCGGATAAATTCTGGCATGCAGGGTTGCGCAGGCATGGGGATCAAGATCCAGCAGCAGCACTTTTTTGTCCGCACGCGCCAGCGCGCTGCCCAGACTTACCGCGGTGGTGGTTTTTCCCACGCCGCCTTTTTGATTGGCTATGGCAAGAACCTTGGCTCGCATGCCTGCCCTACGCCATCTTGCGGTAGACTATGGTCCCCTTGAAATGCTCAAGCTGGAATGCGCGACTGATATTGTGCAGCGATTCTGAATGGCCGATGAGCAGCGCCCCGTTGATTTCAAGGTTATCATAAAAGGCGTTTATCACCTTGCGCTTCATTTCATCGTCAAAATAGATGATGACGTTGCGGCAGAATACGATCTGCGACTTTTCCACCCGTTTCAGCTGTTCCCTGTCGCTGAGGTTAATCTGACCGAAGGAAACGATGTTCTTGATTTCCGGCTTGATCTTGTAAAGGCTTCCGTCCTTGATAAAGTAGGCGTCGACGATTTCCTTGGGGGTGGTACGCAAGGCGTATTCGCTGTAAATGCCCTGTCTTGCGGCGGCGAGCACCGCTTCAGAAAGGTCGTTGGCCGTTATTTTGATATCCCAGCTGTGAATTTCGCTTTTGAGCACTTCGTGCAAAATGATGGCCAGGGTGTACGGCTCTTCACCCGTGGAGCAGCCCGCCGACCAGATGCGCAGTTTTTTTGAACCGTTGCGTCGGCACTGATCAAGTATTCCAGGCAACACGTGCTTTTGGAAAACCTCAAGCTGTGGAGGATTGCGGAAAAAGCTGGTTTCGTTGGTGGTCACCACCTCAAAGAGCTTGTTCAGTTCCGTTCTGCGGCTGACGTCAAAGCGAAGATAGTTGTAATACTCGCTATAGCTTTTGAGGTTCAGGTCCTTGATGCGGTTGGAAAGGCGGTTTTCCACAAGGTACTTGCGGTTTTCCGCGATAAAGATGCCGCACTGCTGATAGATGAAATCACGCAGCTGCAAAAACTCTTCATCTGTTATCTGAAGGTCTTTGCGAAAGGGCGAAGTTGCCCTGGCGCTGGCCGGAGCCGTTGCGGGCGCGCGAAAAGCCGACGTGGGCGACAGGA
>NZ_JBAIYW010000462.1:0-4972 GCF_036763055.1 Desulfovibrio sp. 1214_IL3152
GAAAGGCGGGCGTCGCGCCCCAGTACAACGTTGTTCGCGGGCAGCACTTCCGCCACGGCCCGCCCAAGGGCATGTGCCAGGGGGGCATTCAGGACATCAGGCACGCGGCCACGAATATCATAGGCTTTGAAGCAGGGGAGAAGAGTGCTCATGCGGTTCCTTGGCTTTGACGCGGCTGCTGCGCGCCTATCGTAAAACACGTATCCTCGTGGGATGATTATACTCAACTTGCGCAGCTTTTGCCAGCCTGTTCTGCGTGCCGCAAGGCAAGAAAAAAAGGAGGTGCCGCGGCGTGTTGATATATGTTTTTCGATCAACAGCCGCGACAGGCCGTCCGTGCAGATCTGCCTGCCTGTATCCGAACGACAGGACTGTCTTCCGGGACGCAGCCGTGTCGGCAGGTCGCGGCTCATGCTCATGCGTCCGGCGGGGCAGCGAAAAAGCGCCCTTTTACGGGCGTGATCAGTTGCGTGGGCATGATTTTATGCGTCAGCGCTCAGATTCAGATGTCGAACCGCTGTTCGTTTTCCGTGTCATCGTCGTAACGGTCGAGGTGTTCACGCAGGCGCGCGGAACCGCAGGACGAGATGTCGCCCCACCTGAGCAGCCGTTCCGAGCCGTCCCAGTCAAGCTCATAGACAAAATGCATGCGCACCGCCAGGTGCTCTGTGTGCGCTGCGGGAAGAAAGCCTACTTTTTTGCCGAGAAATATATATGGCGTATCGGCATGGGAGCGGCTGTCCGGAACCATATAGAACAGCAGGTCCGGCTTGTCGGAAAACTTTTTCAGGTCCGCCTCAGGCGGCATGAGGGCGCATGCGCCTCGTGCAGAGATATTCAGTATCTGCGTGTCTGCTGCCCTGTGACTGTGGCGGTGCAGCAGCGTTTTAAGATCGCACACAAGCTGCGGAATATGGAGCAGGCGCAGCACACCCACTGTGTGGCAGTACTGGCTGCGCCACATGACCCTTTTATCGCGCCGCATGGGGCGGACAAAGCATCTGTTGCACAGGCGCAGGTATATCTGGCTGATTTCTTCCCTGGCGTTTTTTTTGACCCCCATGACCCGGCCCGAACCCCTGTAGCCGAGGCGCTCCACAACCACGCCCTCTTTTTGGGTGTCCAGACAGAAAAAAAACTCGCAGGTATTTGCCTGCATTCTGCTGCGGCGGGGCAGGATTTCCCTGTCCTGAACCACAAGGACGGCTTCACGGCCGGTAACAGAGCACAGGCATCCGTACAGGATCATGTCTGTGGGACGCCCTTTTCCGGCAAGGCAGCAGGTCACCTTTACGGTGGTTCTTTGTCTCTGGGCAGCAGCGAAGGCTTCATGATTGCGCGCATTCCAGATGCAGTAGGCATCGTCAGAGAGCATCCCCGTCATGGCCCGGCAGCTGGCTTGAAGCGCCGGGCGCGCACCTCGCGCCCACGCTGCGGTGCGTCTATCCATCGCGCAAGGGAGCCTGTTCTTCGGTCAACTGGACGACAAAACGGCATGTCCTGTCTCCAGTGCACCAGCAGTCCACCTCTCTGGCTGTGAAGCGCCGCCCCGTGAAGGAACTGAAAAGACCTGCCACAAAGCCTTCGTCGTAAGTGCAGATAACGTGGTCGCATTCCGGCAGGCCGGAGCAGTCCACATCTTCTGAAACGGTGATACAAAAGGTGTTTGTTGACAGGTCGCTTGATTCGATGCGCAGGATGCCGATCCTTTTTTCAAGCAGCAGATCATGCAGGGCAGCCACAAAGTCATCAAACTGCGTGTAGCCCGGCAGGTAGTTTTCCACCACGTTTTCACCGGCAAGAAAACCGGCCCGGTAGAGGATTTTTTCTGATTCTTCCGTGCCGTAGCTTTCTTCCAGTACATCGCGCATGGTATAAAGGAAGAGCCTGTAGGCTTCGATGCTGACGGAGTTGCCTAGGTTGGGCCGCCCTTTCTGGATATCACCGATAAAGTCCCAATTGAAAACATAGCGACGTGATTTCATGCTGTTCCCGACTTTGTTTCAGAATTGATGTACGGGCCGGACGCTTCGGGTTTCCGGCTCTGATAATATAGTTTTGATATATCCGGATATCGGCGGGGTTTGTCAATTTAATCATATATCAGAACATATGTGTACGCTGCATGGGCATTTGCAGGGCATTTTTGATGTACGGCGGTGTGCGGCGGCGGGAGGATGTTATGACGGAGTGCTTGGTTGGCGGCGCAGTGCATCAAGGGCTTTGCCGTGCCGGAGGAGATTGATGACATGGTTTTGTATAAAAGCGTGAATATGGTGCGCGTCGGAGGGGGGGATTCGGGAAGCTGCTGTGATCGGGCGTCAGTATAAAATTTATTAACTCTAACAGTAATGATTTAGACTTCTGGTATGACAATTTGCTTTTCAGCAGGGGAACAGCATGTGCCTATATATTTATATGTCTGTATTACTTTATTATAGATGTTTTTATCTCAATATCGAATGACAAAATTTATTGACGCGCTACAGTCCGTAACAGTAGTCTGGCGCTCAGAGGCGCAGCTAGAGACCTTATTTTTATATAGTATGGTCTATTTAATGTGTCTGATTGCGGTCTTTGTACCGCTTTTGCGTTGATTATTAACGCAAGCATGAATATTTGTAATGTTGTATAAGGCATTTTGTTTGTCGCAGTTCGCTCATGACATGCTGACATCTTCTTTGATGTAACCTCCTTTTTCTAGGAGATGTTCCACTCTTTTTGAATGACGGTCCCTATGGGCTTCAGGCTTGACGCGGCAGCAGGGCCGCTCCCTGAAGTTATGACGCCCTGCTGATTTTCATTCTGTGAATGTAACCATATGAATACAAGTGGCCCGCCTAATGGGGGAGGTGCTCATGCACGTCTGGCGGAAGCCTTGGAGAAGCAATTACTCATGCTGTGCCGCAGGCATAAGATCAGGAGCAAGATCATGGATAATAATTTTTTTGACTACTCCCTCGCGATGGAAAGGATAAAGTCAGTTACCGGCTGCAAGACGCAGCAGGAACTGGCAAAGTTTTTAGGGGTTTCACAGTCCTGTATTTCAGACGCCAAAAAGCGTATGGCTATCCCTGCAGAGTGGCTGTTGAAACTGCTGAAAAAGGAAAATATTAATCCGGACTGGGTACGCAGCGGCTTGGGTTCGCAATATCTGTATCCCAGTGAAGCCGGCAGCGATATTTTGCAGGTTAAACCAGAGGCGCTGTCTTCCGGCTGTTTGATGCAGGAGTTTTTTTTCGCTCTTGTACGCAGGGCCATTGACGGCAACAAGCTTATGTAGCGGATGTTTTGATGTGATTCGGCTTGCCGGATCCGTGCGCCAGGGGCAACGGCGCACGGTGAGGCTGCCAAGTGGTCCCCGGTCGAATTGTTTCCGACCGGGGACCACTTGTTTGCTCATGGGGCCGGCCAGGCTAAACCTTGGCGGCCTGAAGGGGGCTGGGTATGGCCGCTGCGGCGGATTTTTCGGGCGAGACCCGCCCCACGCGCAGCAGGTTTTTGAACTGGTCTGCGGGCATGGGCCGCGCATAATAGAAGCCCTGGGCGTTATAGCAACCGTGCTGCATGAGAATGTTGGCCTGCTCTCTGGTTTCGACTCCCTCGCAGATGGCGCTCATGCCAAGTTGCCGTGTCAGTTCGATCATGCTGCCGAGCACAATTTGCGCTCTTTTCCCCGCCAGATTCCGTTTTACAAAGCTTCTGTCAAATTTGATGACATCGGCGGCGAACAGTTGCAGCAGGCCCAGCGAGGAATAGCCGGAGCCGAAATCGTCAATGGTCGTTTTGAAGCCCAGATCACGGAGCCGTTTTATCTGTATGTTGGCGGCATCGGGGTTTTGCAGCATGGTGCTTTCCGTGATTTCCACCTCAAGAAGCTCGTGGGGTACAGCATGCCGCGAGGCGATCTCCACCAGGCGGCGGCAGAATTCAGGGCGCTCGAAGTGCTGGCTTGAAAAGTTGCATGACACGGTGCGCGCCACGATGCCCTCGCATTCCCATTGGTGTATGGTTTTGCAGACCTGCTCAAAGATGAAAAAGTCCACTCGCAACACGTCGCCGCTTTGCTCAAAAAGGGGCATGAACGTTCCCGGCAGCAAAAGGCCGTGCGCGGGATGATACCAGCGCGCAAGGGCCTCGCTGCCGATAACGGCATTGGAGAGCATGTTCACCTTGGGCTGAAACCACACTTTCAGTTCTTCCCTTTCCAGCGCCATGCCGATGCTGTCCTTCAGGTCCTGATGGAGCAGGGACGTTTTGCGCATGCTTTCGTCGTAGAGCACCATTCTGCTTTTTCCGCGTTTTTTCGATGCCTGCAGCGCGTAGCCTGCCAGATCCATGCCCTGCTGGATGTCATGGTGGGTATGGCTGTGCGCATCAAGGATATAAACTCCGCAACGCAGTTCCACTCTGGTGGGCATGCCACTTCCGGCGCGCCACTGCTCGATGGCGTTGAGGATGCCGTAAATGCGCTTTTTCAGGGAGAGCAGGTCGTCATAGCGAAGAAAGGCGGTAAACTGGTCTGCAAAGCTTCTGGCGCAAAACTCTGTGTCCTCAAGGGCGGAATGGAGCGCCTCGCCGCACATGCAAAGCAGGCTGTCTCCTTCCGTAAAACCCAGCCTGTCATTGATGATTTTGAACTTGTTGATATCAAACTGCACAATGGCATGTAAATGGCCGTCATTTTTCTTGAGGTGTGCGACACATTCGTTTTTAAAGCTTTGCAGGTTGTGCAGGCCGGTAAGTGAGTCACAGTTCTGTAATTTTGCAAGCTTTTTTTGTTTCCGCGTCGCGATGCAGCGGTAGCCGAATGCGGCAGCGATAGTCACCGCAAGGAAAATGATTATCCTGTTCTGCTGGGCCAAGGGCGGCTCGTCCCGGTTTGCCGTGGAGAGCGCTTGGCCTGCCGTTTCGGCGGCAGCCGCTGTGGCGGTGGGCTCTGCTGCGTTGTCGGCGTTTGCGTCGTCCGGAG
>NZ_JBAIYW010000420.1:0-4957 GCF_036763055.1 Desulfovibrio sp. 1214_IL3152
TTGCTTGGTATATCAAGGAGAACGAGCCTTTTATGCAGGGAGTGTACTCTTATGGTACTCGACCGGAATAAAAGGCGAAGTTCGACGCAGAGATACCGGGAAAGGCGCTCGTGACGACACTGTCTAACGCTGCACGAAAGTGCAGCGCGCCACAATGTGGCGTGGATTCAGCCGAAAATCGCATTTTTCGGCTGAATGAAAACTTTGAAATGTGAAGCATTTCAAAGTTAATCTGCTCTAAAGAGCACTGAAAAACGCGGCCGTGCGCGAAAGAGATGCCGCACAAGCCGCGCAGTCCACGCAACCGCAGTGAATTGCCCTAACCCCTGGCTTTCATGCGCGCCAGGCGGGCGTTGAGCAGACTGTTTTCTTTCCAGAGCTGCCTGTTTTCCTCACTCAGTTCCCTGCGTTCATCTTCCAGGCGTTCAAGGCGTTCTTCGAGCCTGCGGCAACGCGCGCATTCCTGCTGGAGCATTTTTCCGTTCTGAACGAACGCAATTCCACTCTGAGACAAGGGGGCATGCGCGGCGACCCCCAAAATTTCTGGCAGGGGCAGCGCGCTGCCAGCCGGTATCTTTCCCGGCGCAACAGCCTCTTCTTCAGGAACAGCGGGCGTTCCTGTACCCAAAAGAAGCCATTGGACCGAAATTCCGGTCTCCTGACAAATTTTTAGCAAAATATCGCTGTTTGGCAGATTTTCATCACGCTCATATCCGCCAAGCGATCCCTTGCTGATGCCGATCTTTGCTGCAAAAACTTCCTGCGACAATGCTCCTCGCGCGAAACGGATGCGAGATCCAAGCGTTTTCATAAGTAATACTATCCCAATGCCCAATCAACTCCGCACCGTCCTGTAAGATCAAAATATTGCTCAAAATCTGAACAGATAGATGAAATTTTAATTCATAATCAATATTCAGGTTGAAATAGCTGAGATTTTGATCTAATAATGCAGTTGGGCGGTTAAGGTTCACGTTTTAGCAGACCAACCATATCCGCCTAATCCGGGGAAAGCAATATTTTCAGCGGCACCATTCACGGATTGCTTTCCCCGTCCCATGCAGAGGACAGGCCGCTTTTACGGCCTTTACAGAGGACAGGCCGGCCTTGAGGCCCTGATGGTCAATTTTTAAGGAGGAAGCACATGATTTTGTCCAAAAACGCGGTTGGTAACCTGATTAACAGGTATAAGGCGGTATTGGGGAAATGCCGCCTGCTCAATGCTTTTGGTTCTCTGGCCCTGGCGGCGGCCCTTACCCTGGGCAGCGCCGGGCTGGCTGTGGCGGACCCGAATCCTCAAGAACCGGGCTACTGGACGGGTGACGTGACTGTTGACACCTCGATAGTCGTGAATACACCTTTCACGGAAGCCCCAGAGGGCAAGAACATCACGGCGACCTCCATCACCCTTGGTGAAGGCGGCAGCCTGACGCTGAAAGACGGTGCGCGGCTTATCAATGGGGTACCCGGAACAGATGGCGATGCCCCTGGCTACCTTGACTTCAAAATGACCGGCGGCGACCTGACTCTTGGCGGCGGCTCTTATGATGACGGCATCAATGCCAGCATCAATGCCAGAAGCGTGGATATCAGCGGCGGCACAGTGAACATCACGGGCAAGACTAGTGCCACCAACTGGTACCAGGCCGCTCAGATAGGCGGTTACCGCGGCCTGACGGTCAGCGGCGGCATCGTTAACATGAACAGCTATTCCCAGCTGTTCGGCGGCGGCGAAACAGGCCTGCAGATTACCGGCGGCACCATCAATATGTTGGGAACGTCTTCTGGCCCAGACATACAAAATACTGCCGCCCACATCATGTTCGGCGGCACCAGCAACAACCAAATTGCCGATAGCGCCCATATCGTAGTGGGAAGTGCCGATGGTTCTACCCCTGGCTACGGCGTAATGACCACGGGCGGCGGCGTCACGATGAGTGGTGGTGCTCTGGACGTGAACAATGGCGCGCTGCTGCTGCAACCCGACACCAACGGCAATACAGGATCCGAAGCCCTCGTGTATAACGGCTCCGCCACCAGCAGCTTCAACCAGACCGGCGGCACGGTTGCCGTGGCCGAAAACGGCAAGCTTATTCTGGGCAAGGGCATGACCTATACTCTGGGTGAAGGTGGTGATTTGGAGCTCAACGGCGGCACCATCCAGCTCAACAACGGTACGCACATGTACCTTAAAAAAGGTGAGCTGACCGGAAGCGGCGGCAATTTCGTTGTCAACGGCAGTCCAAGCGATGGGTACAGCCACCTTGTGTTCAGCTCGGAGAATTTCGCCACGGCCGTGCTCGGAGGGAGTCTGTCCATCAACGGCGGCTTTGTAAGCGCGGGCGACGAGGCCACACTGGATGCAGATCAGTTTGTAGCCAGCGCTTCAAGTGCCGGAGAGATATTCTTTGGCGCAACCAATAGCGGCAACCTGTACGCCGAAGTCATGACCATCAATACCGCTGGAACAATTGATACCTTCAACAAAGGGGTACTGACCAGCGATACCCTGAACATCAAATCTGCCTCCGACTCTGTGGGTGTGAAAAATACCACGTTGAGCCTCACCGGCAAGAATTCCATACTTACGGTGACGAAAGGCGACGACGCGGACGCCACGCTCAACCTTGATAATAACAGTTCCCTGCTCATCGGCGCGGACCCGAACCTCTATAGTGGGCCCAAAACCGCCACCATCAACGCGGCTGTCAACGTGAACGACGGCTTTCTTATGGTTGGCTACGACAACAACAGCGGCCGTACAGATGCCGCCACAGCCACGTTCACCAAGGATGTGACCGTAGGCAATGCGAACGCTGGCACCCTGCTCGTGACGAAAGGCAGCATCATGTCTATGGATGAGGGCACAACGCTGGATATCCGCCATGCCAATGCCACGGTCAATGGAACGCTGGACGTAACAGCGACGGGCAGCGCACTCAAAACCACCGTCACTAACGGCGTCCTCACCGTGAAACTGGGCGGACGGCTCAACGCCACAAGTGACAGCCTGGGCATTACTGGCACCGCATCGACGAACATCGGGAAAAGCCTCACGGTCGAAGGCGGCGGCACGCTCAAGGTCGATAACCTTGGGACGTTGACGCTTACCGATCTCGGCACCCTCAAAGGGAACTTGATGGGCGGCAGCGGCCTGTTTGACGTGGGCAGTGCCACTATTACTGACATTGATGCCACAGACGGCATCGTGGCCTATGGCGACGTAAGCAGCCTTGGCAACACCACCAACGATACCCTGCGCAACGCCACGGTTACGAGTGTCACTGGCACCCTCTCCGGGGCCTATGCCGGGGTGGAGCTTGATAATACTTTTACAAGCGACCTTGTTGCTACCAACACCACCCTGCAACTTACCGGAGCCAATGGCGGCAACATTGTAAGCGATAGCAATGGGGATGCAGCTGACGTCAGCGTGGGCGTAACCGGAACCCTTGTGCTTGGCGATGCTGGCAGCAACAACAGCGGCACTGTGGGCGACGTGACCTTTACTGGTGCCGGCAGCCTTCTGGCCGTGGGCAATGGCAGTGGCGCCTTTACCGTGGGTGACATCACTGGTGTTAGCAGCACCATTACTGCCAGCGGCGCTACTCTCAATGCCGATACAATTAGTGTAAACGCCGTTACCGCCAACAACGGCAGCATTGGCGCTGTGGGTGATATTACCCTTACCGGCGCAGCCAGCGTCACCGACGGCAACCTTGGGGCTGGTGGAGACATCTCTGCCGCCAGCCTGACCGCCACCAACGGCAGTATTGGGGCTGGTGGAGACATCTCTGCCGCCAGCCTGACCGCCACCAACGGCAGTATTGGCGCTGGTGGAGACATCTCTGCCGCCAGCCTGACCGCCACCAACGGCAGTATTGGCGCTGTGGGTGATATTACCCTTACCGGCGCAGCCAACGTCACCGACGGCAGCCTGGTATCTCAGGGCGACATCACTGCCACTGGCGGCGTAAACGCCGAAAACAGCAGCCTTGTAGCTGAAAGCCTTACTGTGGGCGCTGACTCCCGTTTCACTGACGGCGCGCAGGTCAATGTGGGCAGTCTGACCGGAGCCTCGGGCAAAACCATCACCGTGGGTAACGCCACTGATACGAAGTCCACCAGTCTGGTGGCGGGAAACCTCACCCTTGGCGGCGGCAGCCTGCTCATTGACCCTGACTGGGAGGCTGACGGCCCCAGCTATGTTGTGGTCGGTGGTATGCTTGGCAATGAGATCGACGGCAACGTGGGCGTGGGGCAAAACTCTCTGCTGACCATCGGCACCCTCGACAAGGGCTGGCTGGCAGAACAGGTCAATGCGGTCACCAACGGCGCGGGGCTTATCCCCGGCGGCGTCACTGCCGCTCTTGGCATCACAAAACCCCAGATGCTGGGTGATGGCTTTAGCATTGTGGTGGATGGTGGACTGGACAATGCGGCACTCCCTGGTAAGTTCGCCCTCAACAAAGCCACCTTTGCCCCCAATTCCCTTCTGGTGGTCACTGCCGACGCAGCCTCTGGCCCTAACGGCGCGCTCAACACCAAGAATGCCGCCGGCCAAGCCAACATTGCCGCCAACGCAAAACTGCGCATCACTGGCGCCAAGGTGGGCGGGCAGTACACCGTGCTTGGCGACAATATAACAACCGATAATAACGGAACAGGCTGGACAGGTTCCAACTTCAGCACCGATTCCCGCATGATCAACGGCTCGTTTAATGCCGCCACCGGCGTGCTGAGCACGGGGCTCAATTCCGCCGCCAACGTCTACCCCAAGCTTGACGGCGACCTTGTAAAGGTGCTGGACAATGCCTACACCGCCGACCAGGTGGGTCCCGCCCATGTGGACTCCGACGTGAAGGGCGTGCGCTTCCTGTCCCGCGCCACCAGCGACAACTTCATCGGCGGCAACGCCGACCTGGCCGCCAAAACCATTGAAAGCGCCGCCCGCATA
>NZ_JBAIYW010000160.1:0-4956 GCF_036763055.1 Desulfovibrio sp. 1214_IL3152
CGGCATCGAGCTGCCGCGCCTCATTCGCGAAATCCGCGCCCGCCTCAACGAGGAGCAGGGCGCGCCCATTGAAGCCAACCTGCTGTCGGCCGTCATGAAGAACCGCAAGCTCTTCCACCGGCTGCTCAAGTTCGCGAGCTTTGCCCAGAAGCCCTTTACCCGCGGAACGCAGTTCCAGCGTCACCTGCCCGCAGTGTTTATGGGCAAGCACAACTTCAAGGCGCTGCCCGCCATTGCCAGCAAGTCCTTCCGCGACCGTTGGCCCGAAATTGCGCCCAAGGTGCAGAATCCCGTCATGCGTGTGGCTATCTTCAGCGGCTGCGCCCAGGACTTCATCTATCCCGAGCAGCTGGAAGCCTGCATAAAAATTCTTGCCGCCAAGAATGTGGCGGTGGAATTCCCCATGGAGCAGTCCTGCTGCGGGCTGCCCCTTGAAATGATGGGCCAGCGCAAGACCTCCATTGATGTGGCAAAGCAGAACATCGCGGCCTTCCGCGGCGGCAACTATGACTACATCATCACGCTCTGCGCCAGTTGCGCGGGACACCTGAAGCACCATTATCCGCAGATACTGGACAAGGACTACGCGGTGGTGGAAGGTCAGGCGTTTGCAGCCAAGGTCATTGACTTCAGCTCCTTCATTCACGACGTGCTGGGCCTCAAGCCCGAAGACTTCCACAAGTCCGGGCAGAAGGTCACCTACCACGCTTCGTGCCACCTCTGCCGTGGTCTGGGCGTGAAAAAGGCCCCCCGTGAGCTTATTGCCGACGCGGCGGAATATGTGCCCTGCGAGGAAGAAGAAGTCTGCTGCGGCTTTGGCGGCAGCTATTCCGTGAAGTTCCCCGAAATATCGGCGCAGCTTCTGGAAAAGAAAATCAACAATATGAAGGCGACCGGAGCCGACCGCCTGGTGGTGGACTGCCCCGGCTGCGTCATGCAGCTGCGCGGCGGCGCTGAAAAGCAGGGGCTGAAGATCAAGGTTGACCACATCTCGGAATTGCTGGCCGACAACCTGAAGAAATAGGCTTGCATTAGATGCAGATTAACTTTGAGAATGTACATTCTCAAAGTTTACGGCACGCATCGCTTCGATGCTTAACCGCGCAAGTAAATAGCGCTTGCATCTTTGCGGCGGGCGACTGCTCACGCAGCCGCCAGAGCAATTTCAAAGTGAAGCTGCCTTGACAGGACACGTAAAAATGGGGCGCCGCTTGTCTGTACAAGCGGCGCCCCGGTTTTTGGTGTGATGACAATCGGATACAGGCTCAAAAATCTGTCGGCTTCCGGCGGGAAAGCGTATGGGATGAATCCCGTTACGAGAAAAGGCTGCCGGTGCCGGGGAACAGGAAATATCCGTGAAAGAGAGCCGTTCGAAGGTACACTGGAGTTTGCGGACTGTTCGCAGCTTGGGCCGCTTCAATAGTTGCCGGGCAATGGAAAAAGCACGTACTGGATATTTTTTTACCCATTGGCAGCGGTCCGGATTTACACGGTTTTAATGGGTGGCCTGCAAGGGAATGCGCCACCAGTACCAAAGACTGACGATGGTGGCATCATGAGGTTGCCATTCTCCGCAGGTTTCAAAATAGTGCAGAACTTTGCGCTCGATGTCGGTCAGCGGAATCCCGCTCGCGGCCATCTGGCGCAAACGGAAGAAGATTGCCAGGCACTCGAAAAGGCTCAGGCAATCTTCTTCAAGACAAACGCTGGTTTGCAGCTGTAAAACAAATTCCTGGTAAAAAGGATTGTCTTCACCTACACACGCGCCAAAGGCCGGGCAATTTTCCAGAAGGTGTTTCAGACCCTGTGAAAAAAGTTTTTGCGCAGGCCGGGACGTGGCGTGTGATACACTGGCTGTATACAATCTTTCCATTGCCTTTTGATGACTGGAAAGTGACATAGTCGGCTCCTCTGGCTGGTTATTCTGGATTAGTTTAGCGTAATGTCTATAAATTACAAATTATTCTATAAATATGCTATTATGCTCCATAATTTCGACGACGGAAAGGATAGAAAGAAAAAAGGAATGGCTACAAAGTCGGCAAGGGTTCGTGGGCGCGTGATTGCCGTCAGTGTGCAGGACGGCGGGGCTGCAGGTACTGGGGCTGAAAAAACAGCCTGTACTGCTTGGCGGGAGAAAGGTGGGTCGGCCTGCTGACCTCCCCCTCAATGGATAAAGGCTTGTCCGACAGACCGAAGGGTTGCAACTGCCCAGGGGCCATGTCCATATGGGATAGTCTTTCTCCTGTAACATTAAAGACGGGTATGCTGCTGTTGGGGTTGCCTGCCATAAGCACGCCGGACTTGCCCGAAGGCAGCACGCCGCCGCTGGTTCCGTTATGCGCCGTGGCGTTAAGCAGGCTTGGCACTGGCAGGTCCGTGCGTCTCAGCATATCAAGAAAATCGTTGCCTGTGCGGCCTACAAAGGTCACCAGCGATGAGCCGTCTCCATATACAAGCAGGCTGACAGGCATGGTGCCGCCATGAATGCCCATAAAAGCCGATTTGGCCCCGGCAGGCATGATAACCCAGGCGTTTTCAACCTCGGCTGCATTTTGGGGGGCTGTCGTCGTTTGTGCGGCATACGGGGCTGACCCGACCACTGCCGCAAGCACGAGGCACAGAATACAAAGGGGCAGTATCTTCATGCCGTTCATATTTCCATTGCTCTGAAAAAGTTGCGCCGCAACGCAACCAGGGCCGTTTCGCGCAGAAAACCCAAATGATGACAGTGCTTGCCCGTATGCCAAGGCAGCAGCACAGCAAAACACTGTCCGCCTGTTTTTACGCCTGCCGCAACTTTCGTTGTGGCCGAACAGTCACGTTGATGATGTTACCATCCATGAATGTGCGGCACAAAACAAGCGCACTTTAAAAAGCTTTAGTAAGGGGCGGCACAATTGTCAAGGATATGGGCTGTATGAACATGGTCTATTGATAAAAAAGTCTAATATTACTATCGCTTGCGTTTTTCCGGCGGCGCCGGGGCCGGTTCCTGTTTGGGCGGCAGGGGCGGGCTGAGATCCGGCGGGGCAGGTATATGGGGCAGATTTTTACCACTGCCGAGATAGTGCAGAAAAAAATCGCTCAGAGCGGCGAACATGCTCTTATGTATGGCTTTTCTGTCTTCTTCGCTTACCGAGCGGCAGAGTTCCGGCAATTCTTCTGCCATCGCGGGCGGGCAGGGGGCCATGAGCGCACCGGCATCGGCCTTGTCCAGCACAAGCCAGCGGGCTTTTTTTCCGGTGCATTCGTAGATTTTGCGGGCATGCAGGGCGACCTTGTTCAGACTGTCTCCCGCAGCCGCCACAAGCAGCAGGGGCGGGTAGAACCAGCGGAAAGAGTCCCGCCCGAAGAGCATGCCGAAACCGGGGGCCACGGCAGCCACAGCCTTGACGCGCGTATCGGCAGGGCTTCTGGTCAGGGGCAGACTGCGGCATAAGCCGTCCATGCGGTTTTGCGCCCAGATATTGCAATACATGTCGTGCTTGCCGGCCTGCGCGCAATAATCCTTCCAGCCCTCACAGTCGGGAAGGGCGCCGCCAAGCAGCAGTACCGCCGTGCCGCCCGCGCCAAAGCCCAGAGCGCCGATACGCTCGTGGTCAATGCTGGGTTCGGTTTCCGCGTCGCTGAGCAAAAAGGCAATAAGGCCAGAAAGTTCCCGCACACGGTTTTCAAGCTGCTCCCAGGTGAGCAGTTGGTCCATGTTGTTCATATTGTCGCCGGGATGGGTGGGAGCCGCCACCACAAAGCCGCAGGCCGCCAGCCATGCGGCCGTATCGTGGTAGGAAAAACGCGATCCCGCCGTGTCGTGCGAAAGCAGAATGAGCGGAAAGCGTCCATCCACGGGTTTGCCTCCGCGGGCGGCTGAAATTTCCCAGGGGCCGTACTGGATATCGCGCGCGGGGCGCACTGAGGGATACCAGATGTTTACGTCCAGGCGAAGGCCGTTTTCGGGATCCCATTGCCCAAGCGTGCGAAAGCCCACATTATAAAAATCGGCGCGGGCGTCGGAAAGGGAGAACAAGAGTATGCTGAGGCAAAGGGCCAGGAGTACGGAAAATTTCTGTCGCATGCCCGTGTTGTGCCACAAGCGGGCTTGGGGTACAAGGGCGTTCAGGCGGTTCCATTTCGCCACAAAACGGGCCAGGAGCATACGAACGTATGGATATGGTAAGCTATTTCATTGACTTTGTGCTGCACATTGATGTGCATCTTTTTGAACTTGTGGAGCAGTACGGTCTTTGGATTTATGCCATACTGTTCATTATTGTTTTTTGTGAAACAGGGCTTGTGGTCACGCCGTTCTTGCCGGGTGATTCTCTGCTGTTCGCTTCCGGCGTGGTGGCCGGGGCGGGCCTTATGGGCTATGCCGAGGTGGTGTTGGTACTGCTGGCGGCGGGTATTCTTGGGGATGCCGTCAACTACTGCATCGGCCGCCATGTGGGACCAGCCATTTTTTCGCGCGACAGCCGCTTCATCAAGAAAGAGCATCTGCTCAAGGCCCATCATTTTTACGAACGCCACGGCGGCAAGGCCATTGTGCTGGCGCGTTTTGTACCCATTGTACGCACATTTGCGCCTTTTGTGGCGGGTATTGCCCTTATGCATCCCCGCACGTTCTTTTTCTTTAACGTGACCGGGTGCATGCTGTGGGTCGGCAGTCTTGTTTCCGCAGGTTTTTTTCTGGGCAACCTTGAATGGGTGCGCCAGAATTTCAGCATTATTGTTTATGGCATTGTTATTGTTTCCGTGCTGCCGGTTGTTATTGAAGTGCTGCGCGCCCGCTTGGGCAAGTAAATTGAAAGTCTTTCAAGCGATATCTGTTTTAGAGCAATTTCACTTTGAAATTGCTCTGGCGACTGCGCGAGCAGACGCCCGCCGCGAAGGCGTAAGCGCAATTTATTTGCGCGGTTAAACGCCGAAGCGAGCGTGTTTTAAACTTTGAAAATGTAT
>NZ_JBAIYW010000084.1:0-4928 GCF_036763055.1 Desulfovibrio sp. 1214_IL3152
TGAACCATGAGCCTCGTCGGTCGCATACCCGGCCCTGACGGCGACATGCAGGTGCTTGGCGTGCCTGCCTGCGCCCTGTACTTCAAGACCACTTTTCTTGACCTTGTGCTGCCGCGCCTTCTGGCCGGGCGTGAGATTACCCGTGCCGAGCTTGCCCGCATGGGCGAGGGCGGTTACTGCCTGGCCTGCCACACCTGCACCTGGCCCAAGTGTTGGTTTGGTAAATAATGGAGTAAAATCCGCAAGTTCGTAGTCAGTTCAACGGCCTGTGAAAAAAAATCGCAGGCCGTTTTTCTGGCCGCTTTTGCGGTCGGGCCGGGTTGGTGGCAGGGACGTAAAAAAAATTTTTATGCCAAATAAAATAAGAAAAGAAAACTTCAGTAATTTCAGTGGATATTATGTACACGTTTTTTGTGGTTTTTCAGCAAAAAAAGGGCTGCACTGAATCATCGTGCAAGTATCTTGCTGTAATGGTATGACAATTTGCATGATAGGGAAAAATATCACAAACACTTGAAACAATAATATAAAATCTCGAACAATCTTGCGACATCACGTTTTTTGGAATATGGTGACCGCAACTCTTTATTATTATCAAGGCGTACACATTGTCGCCAAAGCATCTTTTGCGCGGCCGCCTGCCTCGGCCCCGCGCATGTGACAGGCACAAACAAGGAGAGGTCTCATGAAAAGCACTCGACGGAGTTTTCTCAAAGGTGTCGGTGCAGGGGTATTATGCCTTACGCTGGGGCACCTGGGTTTTGACCTGGGCGAAGCCCAGGCATACGCCGGCAAGCTCAAGATCGAGGGTGCCAAGGAAGTACAAAGCATCTGCCCCTTCTGTTCCGTTCAGTGTCAGGTTATCGCTTACGTCAAGGGTGGCAAGCTTGTCTCCACTGAGGGCGATCCGGACTTTCCCATTACCGAAGGCGCGCTGTGCGCCAAGGGCGCGGCGCTGTACTCCATGTACACCAGCGACCACCGCCTGATGAAGCCCATGTATCGCGCTCCTTTCAGCGATAAGTGGGAAGAAAAGGATTGGGACTGGACCCTTGAGCAAATAGCGCGCCGCGTCAAGGATGCACGCGACAAGGATATGATCCTGAAAAATGACAAGGGACAGACGGTCAACCGTCTGGAAAGCATCTTCTGGATGGGTACGTCGCACGCTTCCAACGAAGAGTGCGCGGTGATCCATCAAGCCTTGCGCGGCCTGGGTGTTGTCCATATGGACCACCAGGCGCGGGTCTGACACAGCCCCACTGTTGCGGCTCTGGCAGAGTCGTTCGGACGCGGTGCAATGACCAACCACTGGATCGACATCAAGAATGCCGATGCGGTGCTTATTATCGGCAGCAATGCCGCTGAACATCATCCCGTGGCTTTCAAGTGGATCATGAAGGCCAAGGACAACGGGGCCGTGCTCATGCACGTCGACCCCAAATTCTCGCGCACATCCGCCAGGTGTGATTTCCACGTACCCCTTCGGTCGGGTACGGACATTCCCTTCCTGGGCGGCATGCTCAACTACATCCTTGCAAACGGATTGTACCAGAAGGATTACGTCAACAACTACACCAACGCGGCCTTCGTTGTGGGTGACGGCTACGCCTTTGAAGACGGGCTGTTCAGCGGCTATGACGCTGCCACCCGCAAGTATGACAAAAGCAAGTGGGCCTTGGCCAAGGGGCCTGACGGCGGTCCTGTGGTGGATCCCACGCACAAGAACCCGCGCTGCGTCATCAACCTCATGAAGGACCATTACTCCCGCTATACGCTTAAAAACGTTTCCGACGTTACGGGCGTTTCGCAGGACAACCTGCTCAAGGTGTACAAAAACTTCTGCGCTACCGGCAGGCCGGACAAGGCGGGGACCATTCTTTACGCTCTGGGCTGGACACAGCACACCGTTGGCGTACAGAACATCCGCCTTTCGAGCCTTGTGCAGCTTTTGCTGGGCAACATCGGTATCGCAGGGGGCGGCATCAACGCGCTGCGCGGCGAACCCAACGTGCAGGGCTCCACAGACCATGCCCTGCTGTACAACAACATTCCCGGCTACCACGGTACGCCCCAGGCCCCGTGGCAGACTCTGGCCGAATACAACAAGGCCAATACCCCGGTGACGGCCGTGTCCAACAGCGCCAACTGGTGGGGCAACAGGCCGAAATATGTGACAAGTCTGCTCAAGGGCTGGTACGGCGATGCCGCCACCCCCGAAAACGACTTCTGCTACAGTCTGCTGCCCAAACTGGAACCGGGCGAGGACTATTCGTACATGTTCGCTATGGACAGGATATACAACAACAAGATCAAGGGCGGCTTCATCATGGGCGTAAACCCCATGAACAGCTTCCCCAATACCAACAAGATGCGGGTAGCCCTGGACAATCTTGACTGGTTGGTCTGTTCTGAAATCCATAACTCGGAAACCACGGACAACTGGCAACGCCCCGGCGTGGATCCCAAGACCAAAAAGACCGAGGTCTTTTTGCTGCCTTCGGCTCACCGCATTGAAAAGGCGGGAACCATCAGCAACAGCGGACGCTGGCTGCAGTGGTTCGACAAGGCCGTGGAGCCGGCCGGCGAGGCGCGCAACTTCGCTGATGTGGTTGTGCCGCTGTTTAACACCATCCGCCGCATGTACAAGGAAGAGGGCGGGGTGCTGCCCGAAGCCGTGCTCCAGATGAACTGGACGGACAAGTACGACCCCGAAGACTGGGCCAGGCGCATCAACGGCTTCTTCTGGGCCGACTCCAAGGTGGGCGACAAAGCGTATAAGCGCGGTCAGCTTGTGCCTACCTTCGGTGTGCTCAAGGATGACGGCACAACGTCTTCACTCAACTGGATATATACCGGAAGCTGGACGGAAGAAGACGGTAACAAATCGCGGCGGCGCGACCCCAGCCAGACGCCCATGCAGGCCAAGATCGGGCTTTACCCCAATTGGTCCTGGTGTTGGCCGCTCAACAGGCGCATCCTTTACAACCGCGCCTCGGTGGACATGAACGGCAAGCCTTTCAACCCCGACAGGGCTGTCATCGAATGGGACGGCAGCAAGTGGGTGGGCGATGTGCCAGACGGCCCGTGGCCGCCCATGTCTGACCCCAAGGGCAAGCTGCCTTTCATCATGGTCAAGGACGGGCTTGCCCAGTTCTACGGGCCTGGCCCGGCTGACGGTCCGTTCCCCGAACACTACGAACCTGCTGAAACGCCCCTGGCGAGCCATCCGTTCTCCAAGCAGCTCAGCAGCCCGGTGTATAAGTATCACAAGACCGACATGGACAAGATCGCGCCTCCGGCCGACCCGCGTTACCCCATAGTGCTGACCACCTACAGCCTTACCGAGCACTGGTGTGGCGGCGGTGAAACGCGCAACGTGCCCAACCTGCTGGAAACAGAGCCGCAGCTTTATGTGGAAATGAGCCACGAGCTGGCGAAGGAAAAGGGCATCAAGAACGGCGACGGTGTTGTGCTTGAAAGCGCGCGTGGCAATTGCGAGGCCATCGCTATGGTGACGGTGCGCATACGGCCCTTCACGGTTATGGGCAAGACAGTCCATCTGGTGGGCATGCCCTTTGCCTTTGGCTGGACAACGCCGAAAACCGGCGACTCCACCAACAGGCTTACCGTGGGCGCGTACGATCCCAATACCACCATTCCCGAGTCCAAAGCCTGCTGCGTCAACCTGCGCAAGGCTGAAAAACTCACCGAAATAGGCTAACGCGAAGGGCGCGCCCTCCCGTGAGGGCGCGCCTGACAAGGAGCATACTATGCCGAAAACATTCTTAGTTGACACCACGCGGTGCACGGCATGTCGTGGCTGCCAGTTGGCCTGTAAGGAATGGCATGATCTGCCTGCCAACCACACCAAACAGCTCGGCACGCATCAGAATCCGCCGGATCTGAATCCCAACAACCTCAAGATTGTTCGCTTTCACGAATATATCAATGACCAGGGCGACGTGGTCTGGAACTTCTTTCCCGACCAGTGCCGCCATTGCCTTACGCCGCCCTGCGTGGACGTGGCGGACATGGCTGTGCCGGGCGCCATCATACACGACAAGAAAACAGGGGCCGTGCTGGCTACGGAAAAATCGTCCAAGCTCAGCGAGGACGATGCCCAGGCCATACAGGAGGCCTGTCCTTATAATATCCCCAGGCGCGACCCTGAAAGTGGCCGCCTGACCAAGTGTGACATGTGCATTGACCGTGTCAGCGCGGGCATGCAGCCCATCTGCGTCAAAACCTGCCCCACGGGGGCCATGGTTTTCGGCGAGCGTGAAGAAATGCTGCCCCTGGCCCAAAAACGCCTTGAGACCGCCAAAAAACGTTGGCCCAAGGCTTTTCTGGCCGATATGGAAGATGTCAGCGTTATCTACCTGCTGGCCGACACCAAGGACAAGTATTACGAGTTCGCGGCCTTTATGTAGAGCGCTTCAGTCAGGTTTCAGTTTGGCATTGCCATAATTGTCAACTGAAACTATGCTGATCCACAGCGTTGGCGTCAGGCCTGCAGGGTATTCAACGGCTTCCGGCGTCATGCCGGAAGCCGGAACACACGGCACGGCCGGGCGGAACACTTGGGCATATCCCCGGCGAAAAGGCGTTTTCGCCGGAAACAGGCGGGCCGCTTTTGCAGTCGGGCCAGTGATACGGCATCAAGTGCGGCGCGCGGGAAACAGCCCGCGCGCCGCTGTCACCTTTCGGACGGAGGTTCCGGCCTCCGGGTTTTGGAGCATCAATGGCCTCATCCTGCCAAAGCGTGGCAAAAACCCTGGCGGAGGTAGTGGAATACCGCCCCGTGCTGGAACCCGTGCTGCGGGCGTTTGAACCCTTGCTGGCCGCCCAGGCCCAACTGGTTGATGATCTGGCCGACAGCATACGCGCTGCGGGGTTGAGCCTGCCTGAAGCACAGCCCGGCGCAC
>NZ_JBAIYW010000510.1:0-4928 GCF_036763055.1 Desulfovibrio sp. 1214_IL3152
CGCGGCGCACAGCAGCAGATCGGCTGGAGGGGACTGGCGCAGCAGGAAATATAAAAGAAAGCAGGGCAGGGCGAGTGTGAGGCCAAGGCACAGTCCGGCCGGGCCGTAAAAAGGCAGGCAGCGGCCAAGGTCGCTCCCGGTGCAGTCCGGGCGGGGCGGTACAAGGCAGGTTAAAAAGGCCAGGGCGTCATAACAACGGCCTGGCCGGAACAAGCGGCATTTTTTCAGGTGCACGGCCAAAACCCTAGCGGGTCATGGGGTGATTGAAGGCCAGGGCGTAAAGATGGTGGAAAAAATCCACATATTCCACATTGATGCGTTCAGGAACCTTGATGCGGGCGGGTGCAAAGTTCAGGATGGAGGTGATGCCCGCGTCCATAAGGTGCTGGGCCGCCCGCTGCGCCCTTTCAGGCGGGGTGGTAATGATGCCGATCTCAATGTTCAGGTCAGACACCATGTCTTTGAGGTCGCGAGTGCAGTGGACTTCAAGCCCGTGGACGATTTCGCCGATCTTGAAGGGGTCGCAGTCGAATATGGCCACGATGTTGAAACCGCGGGCGCGGAATTCGCCGTGGTTAAGAATGGCCTTGCCGAGGTTGCCGACACCGATGAGGGCCATGCGCCATTCGCGGTCAACACCAAGGGAAGAGGTGATGGCGGCGATAAGGGATTTTACATGGTAGCCTACCCCACGAATGCCGAACTCGCCAAAGTAGGCAAGGTCCTTGCGCACCTGCGAACCGTTGACCCCGCAGGCCTCAGCCAGAGGGTTGGAGGAAATGACCTCTACATTATCGCGCGAAAAATTTTCCAGCACTTGCACGTATGTGGCGAGCCGCTGGATGGTTGCGCGGGGAATGTGTTTGCTTTTGGGTTGGTTAGCCATAAAAGTACCTTTTGAAAGCCGCGAGCTTGTCAACGGGAAGATGTCGTCTCGTGAAATAAAGTGTCTATCAAAAATCAGCAAATGTGCAAGCCGGGCTGCTTTTGTCAATGGTTACTGCCAAGAGCATATAAAATATACGTAATCCTATGCTATGGCAATGTCACGCTCAATCTAGCGCTATTGGGTTGCATGCACAACCATTGACGATGGCTGCCCCCCAGTGTGATGATAACAAGATAGCCAACATGCGCGTAAATTTTAAGTTACATTTTTTACTTGTTATAAAGGCATGTTACATGCTGGTTCCTTTTGGGTTGTGGCCGTTTGCCACGGGCCTGGGCCGGGAAAACGCGCGCATGTTACAAAAAGAATTTTTCGTGATCAAAAGGCTACTATAAAAGGGTACAAAGGTTAAGCCCCAAGCCTCAGAATATGTTCTGCGCTGCCAAAAAAGACCAAGACTTTGAAAACAAGCCGTTTATGCGCTGATTACTCCAATGGAGACCGATATTTCAGGTCTTTACCTGCACGGTTGCGCATGGTTCGTCATTATTTTCGCAATGCAGATTGTTGGGGATCCGTTTTTTCAGGGCATCCCCTTATTTTTAAGGCGATCAGCTTTGCTAAAACGTCCTGCGGGCGCAAAATAATTGAAATTTTCGTGCCTGTACCTGACAATTTCCGATAATGCAATTTCTGACAATATCTGACGATACCCGATAATGCCTGACAAGCCACAAGCAGGCGGGCCGGGCTGGCCGGTGCCTGGCGGCCCCTGGCACGGGGCGGGATTAGAGCAATTTAACTTTTAAATTGCTCGGGCGGCTGCGTGAGCAGACGTTCGCTACGGAGGCGTAAGCGCAGTTTCTCTGCGCGGTTAAACGCCGAAGTGAGCGTGCAACTTTGAGAATGTATATTCTCAAAGTTAATCTGCTCTAGTGGTTCGGTTGCTGGAAGGGACAGGCGGAAGGCCAGAGCATTTTAACTTTGAAAAAGTGTAAATGCTCTAACGCTGCATGAACGTGCAGCGCGCCGCAATGTGGTGTGGATTCATCTGAAAATCGCATTTTCGGCTGAATGAAAGCTTTGAAATGTGAAGCATTTCAAAGTTAATCTGATCTAGAAAGTTAATCTGATCTAGACAGTGTCGTCACGAGATGGATTTCCTTGGTATATCAAGGAGAACGAGTCTTTTATGCAGGGAGTGTACTCTTATGGAACTCGACCGGAATAAAAGGCGAAGTTCGACGCAGAGCTACCGGGGAAGGCGCGCGTGACGACACTGTCTAGAGGCGCAGGGCAGCGGGTGTATGCGCCAGCAGGCTGTATGCATGCAGTGCGTCAGGCCTCGTAAATTGATAGTATGCAAGGCCGCGCGAAAGGTCAGTACGCGAAGTAATGCGAGGCGGAAGAGAAAAGGCAAATAAAAAAGGAGGCCGAAGCCTCCTTTTTTTGTCAAAACTTGTCCGGCCTTACGCGTAGGGGTTGGCGTACAGCAGAATGAAGCTGATAACCAGGGCGTAAATAGCCAGGGATTCGATAAAGGCAAAGGCCAAAATCATGGTACCGGTGATCTTGCCGCTCACATCGGGGTTGCGGGCAACGCCTTCGCAGGCGCCCTTCAGGCCAAGGCCCATGCCGATGCCGCAACCGAAGGCGGCAATGCCGATTCCGAGGGCGGCGGCCAGGCAGGTGTAGCCAAGGGCCGAGGCATCAAGCTGGTTGGCGGCGAAAGCCATGGTAGCCATACCCAGAAGGGCCACGGTGTTCAGGGCGATCATCAGAAGTTTACGCATGAGACACTCCTTGCACTGTTGTATTGTTGGGTCATTACGACCATTCCCCACTATAGAGTGCCTGTTTTACGTCCGGCAGGAGACGCCGCCGGGCTGGACACCCGGTACGGAGGGCGGCGGAGCCGCCCGCGGCAAGGCTAGTGTTCGGGAGCCTCAAGAGCGCCCTTGATGTAGAACATGGTCAGCATGAAGAACACGAAAGCCTGCATGGTCTTGCCCAGAAGGAAAAGCGCATAGATGGGCAGGGTTCCCAAAATGGGCGCCATGACGAAGAACAGCACCATAACGATTTCTTCACCCCGGATGTTACCGAAAAGACGGAGTGAAAGTGAAACCGGACGGGAAAGATGCGATACCACTTCGAGCGGGAACATAAGCGGAATAAGAAACTTGGAAGGCCCGGTGAAGTGATGGATGTAGTGCGTTTTCCAGCGGATAAGGCCCACGGCGTTATAAAACACCAGCACAAAAAGGGCCATACAGACCGTGGTGTTGAGGTTGGCGGTAGGCGCGTCGAAACCGGGCACAAGGCCCATAAGGTTCATGCCGAAAATGTAGATGAAAATACCCGCCAGCAGGGGTACAAACTTGCGCCCATGCTCGCCCATGGTGGAAATGATAAAGTTTTCAATGGTGTCCACCAGGGCTTCAAAAAAGTTCTGCAAGCCGCCCGGCACTAATGTCAGGCGTCTGCGCAGGACCCAGGCCACCGCAAACAGGATAGCCATGCAGACCCAGGAGTAGAACACATGTTTGAATTCCACCACCTGTCCACCGATGGTGATTTCGTCCATGCCCATAAATGTGGAGAGCAATACCGGATGCGGCAAACCACCTGCCATGAGCCATGCCTCCTGGTCGATGCGCGCCTTGGCGCTACGTTGATGTAAAGCCCTAAGGCCATTCCCCAAAAATATTTTGTTTCGGCCCTGCCGTCATTGGGCAGACGGGCTGCCCGCAGGTAGCGCAGGGACACGAATTTTCACACACCCAGAATCAGGCTTTTGCCGGGTCGCAAAGGGGTGCCGCCGGATTTCCGCGCCGCGCACAGGCCCTGATGGGGAGGCTGCGGCTGAGGGTTGCGGGCAGTGTGCAATAACATTCTTAACTAAAAAGCAGCGTTAGTCACGGGGTGTCGCGTCGCGCGGCTCGCCCGGCCAAGGCAAAGCTGACCAAGGCGCACAGCCCGCCTGCCAGCATGCCGCCCACAAGTGCGAACACTGGAGCCTGATAGACGATGAGGGAGATATAAAGGATGCCCCCCACCATGACAAGCCTGCCAAGCCACTGGATAATCACAATACGCAAAAAAGCTGTGCTGTAATCGCCCAGGCCCCGACGTAAAAAAAATCGTGCCAGCCCCCAGAACGTCCAGGCCATAATGGACAGGCCCACACCAAACCAGAATATCCAGGGCAGTACCGTGAAACTCAGCGCTCCGGCAAGCAGAAAAGCGGCAGCAAGCAGAATTTCATTGCGCACCATGACGCGCACGGCCGGGTGATCAAGCCCTCGCCGCCAAAGCCAGGCGTCAAGGCTGTGTATCATGCTCTTTTTGCCGTTCACGGCCATCGGTTTTGCCCTGCTCCCCGGGAAGAACGCTTGTGGCCTCGTTTTGCGGGGCCAATCCCTTGCGCAAGGCGTCCTGCCTTGCCATCTTTTTCAGCAGCGCCTTGGTGTCGCGGTAAACATTCAGAAAACCGGCGGCGATGCCTATAAGCAAAAAAATCAGCTTGCCCCAGGGGCCTGTGTGCAGCCAGTAATCAATGCCATAGCCTATGGCGAATCCCACGGCAGGCCCGCTGACCAGATGCAGCCCGATCACCCCGGTGTTAGCCATGGCTTCAAGGCCGCTTTGCTGCTGCTTCAGAAAGTCTTTGAACGACATGACCCCTCCCGCGCTGCGGCTGCCCTCAGGGGCGGCTGAACAGGCATTTGTTCTCGCGCGTTAAAGGGATAGACGCTATAAACCCCAACGCTGTGTAAATTATCACAGCTTTTGCGCCGCGTCAATGACTTTGCCCGGAAATATGTGTGGTGCATGACCTTACAGGCTTTGCCACAGGGTCAGGCATTCCACATGCGGTGTGTGGGGGAACAGGTCCACCGCCGCCATTTCCACCAGTCGGTAGGCTCCGCGAAGCCGGGCCGCGTCACGGGCAAGCGTGGCCGGATTGCACGATACATACAATATGGTGTGGGCGTTGAGCCGCAGAAGCGCGTTAAGGGCGCGGGGGGCAAGGCCC
>NZ_JBAIYW010000093.1:0-4900 GCF_036763055.1 Desulfovibrio sp. 1214_IL3152
AGGGGACGCAGTGCCGCGGGCAGTGCCGCGTTGCGGCCCAGGGCATCGCAGATGTCGGCCACGGGCAGATCTTTGTACCGATCAATTATGGAGGCATGAGGCCGGAACAAATCGTTATTGATGGCGTAGCGCATGGCAAACCTTCAGTTTTTGAAAAAATTTGCGCCCATCCGTAATAATGGCGTAATGATACGGATGGGCGCCATGTGGGGCATGGAGGAGTACTATGCGCCCAATTTTTCGACCTGGGGTACAGGAGCCGGAGAGGCGATTTCTATTGTGTCAAGATCTTCATTTTTCTCCAGCATGTCTTCTACGTTTATTTTTCCGCTCAGAACAAGGTTGGCGTGCTCAAGGTCAATGGATTTTTCCCATTTCCCGATGGCGACAGTGGCAACACAGTTTCCTATAAGGTTCACCACGGCGCGCATTTCGTTAAGAATGCGGTCAATGCCGATAACCAGGGTCATGCCCACAACCGGAATGATATTGGTGGCTGAAAGCGTAGCTGCCAGGGCAATGAGCGCCGCGCCCGCAACACCCGCGCCGCCCTTGGAGGTCAGCAGCAGGATAAGAAGCAGGGTAATCTGATGCTGCAGGTCCAGGTGGATATCCATAGCCTGGGCAATGAACGAGGCCGCCATGGTAAGATAGATGGCCGCACCATCAAGGTTGAAAGAATATCCCGTGGGAAAAACAAGGCCGACCACGGATTTTTTGATACCCAGAGCTTCCATTTTTTCCATGCTGCGGGGCAGAACGGCTTCAGTGCTGGCAGTGCCGAGAGTGATGAAGATTTCTTCCTTCATGTATTTGATAAGCTGCCAGATGTTGACGCCGGACATTTTGCAGATGAAGCCGAGCACGATAATGACAAACAGGGCGCTTGTGATGTAGAGGCAGGCCACGAGTTTGCCCAGAGAGGCAAGCGCGCCCACGCCGTATTTGCCGATAGTAAAGGTGATGGCCCCGAACGCGCCGATGGGCGCAAGCTTCATGATCAGGTTGACCACGCCCAGAAACGCGTTGCTGAAGCGGTCAAGCGTGCCAAGTATGGCCTGCTTGGGTTTGTCGCCCATGTGCGAAAGGCTCATGCCGAACAGCACAGAGAACAGCAGCACCTGCAAAAGATTGCCTTCTGCAAAAGCGCCCACCACACTATGGGGTATAATGCCCATAATGAATTCCTGTGTGGTTTGCTGTTTGGCCTGGGCAAATCTGCCCAGAGCCGAGGCATCCATGGTGGCGGGGTCTGCATGAATGCCCGCGCCGGGTTGAAAAACATGCACAACAATAAGACCAATAATCAAGGCCAGTGTTGTGACTATTTCAAAATAAAGCAGAGTTTTTCCGCCGACACGGCCAACAGCCTTGAGGCTGTCCATGCGAGCAATACCCACTGAAACAGTACAGAAAATGACCGGCGTAATGATCATCTTGATAAGGTTGATGAACGCGTCGCCGAGAGGTTTTAACTTGACTGCAATGTCAGGTTCGATAAAACCGAACGCAATGCCGAGGGCGATGCCCAGAAGCACCTTGAAATAAAGCGTAGAAAAAATTTTCTTTGACATGATTACCTCAGACACAAGTAGTGTATGGGGGGGCGCCACCGGCTTGCTGCACGGCATTAGTGGGCGAGCGCCCAGGGCCATAAGAGCTGGCGCCGGGTACAGACCGGCGCCAGCTCTTTATGGTTCTTACGCGCTTTCGTAAAGCCGGGTCATGATAAATTCACGGTGACCCAGGGCTTCAGCCGAGGTGTTGCGCCCGTTGCAGGTGCGGATGAGCATTTCAAGCAGCATGTCTCCCGCCTGATCCATGTTTATTTCCCGGCGCAGAAGGCCGGAAACGTCCACATCGATATGCTCGTTCATGGTGCGCACGGTGCGCGGGTTGGCCGAGAGCTTGATGACCGGCAGAATGGGGTTGCCGATGATGTTGCCCTGGCCGGTGGGGAAGAAGTGGGCCACAAAGCCCGAAGCGGCGCACAGGGTGACCATTTCGGCAGCAGCGGAAGAGGAGTCCATAAACCACAGGCCGGGACCGGTGGGGGATTCGGCCTTGTCGAGGCAGCCGATCACAGGAGCTTTGCGGCCGATCTTCTGGACGTTGCCCAGGGCTTTTTCCTCAATGGTGGTCAGGCCGCCCTCAATATTGCCCTTGGTGGGCTGGGAGTCACAGAGGTCGTCTGTTTTGTGGTCATCCACCACCTTGGCGTAGCGGTCAAAAAACGCCTTGAATTTGGCGCGCACTTCCTCATTGGCGCAACGCTCCATAACCAGGTGCTCGCCGCCGGTGATTTCAGTGGTTTCGCCAAACAGGGTGGTGGCCCCGGCTTCCCACAGCTTGTCAAAGGCGTTGCCGACGGTGGGGTTGGAAGCGATGCCGGATGTGGTGTCGGATTCGCCGCACTTGCAGGAAACCCACAGCTCGTCCACCGTACATTGAGTGCGCTGCAGCTCACTGGCGTAATGCACAAATTCCTTGGCCTTGAGGGAGGCGGCGCGGATGGTTTCCAGATCGCCGTGCTGCTCGATGCCAAAGCCCGCCACTGGCTTGCCGGTTTTGGCAATGCCGTCCACCACGCG
This sequence comes from Desulfovibrio sp. 1214_IL3152, assembly GCF_036763055.1. NCBI lineage: Bacteria > Pseudomonadati > Thermodesulfobacteriota > Desulfovibrionia > Desulfovibrionales > Desulfovibrionaceae > Desulfovibrio > Desulfovibrio sp. 1214_IL3152. Next base: position 2,592 of record NZ_JBAIYW010000093.1, read on the forward strand.
CTGCGTCCACACCGGCTCAATGCCGATGACCACCACGGCTGCCACGTTGGGGTTGCAGCCCGTACCGATAAGGGTGCGGAAGTGCAGGTCGAGGTCTTCGCCGAATTGCAGGCGTCCGTAGGCGTGGGGCAGGGCCATGGTCCCCTTGATGTTGTTCGCTACAGCCTCGCAGGCGGCGTTGGAAAGGTCGTCCAGGGGCAGAATGATCACATGGTTGCGAATGCCCACACGTCCGTTTTCGCGGCGGTAGCCCATAAATGTCTTGTTCATCGGTTTACCACCTTTTGGTTTTGACGTTGTGTACATGCAGGTGTTCGCCGCGCTTGATGGGCTTGACGACCTTGCCGATATCCGTGCTGTACTTGATGATGGTGTCGCCTACCGCAAGGTCCTTGAGAGCGATCTTGTGACCGATGGGAATGTCGCTCAGGGTCTCGAATTCCAGTGTGGTGTCGCCATCCATCACCCAGCCGTTGAGCCGGTCGCCCTTTTTGACGCCTTCAACCACGACCACGCCAACGCTGTCGCCCGGCTCGTGCACCACAAAGTGGGTTGTCATACTGTTCTCCTTGGATAGTATGTTGGTAGTAGAACGAGATGTAATACACAAGCAATCTCTCTTATATGTGTTATCCGTTTTGTCGCATGGCTTTTGCGTTCCAATGCAGTTAAAAATATTGCATCTGGTATACGGTAAGACAGTATTTGCTTGTATTGCCCCAGTCTTGTTGAGCTATAAAGCAATGTGCGTGCCAGAGATGCCCTGAACGCGTTACCTGGTGCTATATAAGGATATTTTTTCACAAAACTGTTTGGCTGTTCAGTCTGCTTTGCTTAAATATGGGCAATAGCCTTGTTTTTTAGTCAAATGGGTGCCTATTATTGGGCAGGAGGAGAGTATGCCATACGAGCTTTCTGCCGGCGGCCTGAACAACCCGTCCCAGACAGTGGGTCAGGTGGTGCACCACCTGGCGCGGCTTGTTGTGGGAAAGATGGACCGTAATGCCTTTTTCCGCATGCTTGCAAAGCAGCTTAGTATTTTATTTCACTATGACCGCTTCTGCATCAATCTCTATGACGCGGAAAGAGAGTTTCTCAATCTGTTCACCGCGGCCGACGGCACGGTGGTGGAATCGCTCTCCAATACGCGCATTGCCCAGAACACGGTGGCGGGCCTGGCTATCGCCTCGCGCAAGCCCGTGGTCATCAATGATCTGACCAAGCATGACTTCGGCGACTCGCCCATGCCTCTTTCCACGGTGGGGCTGAATTCCACCATCGCCCTGCCTCTCATCGTCAACAGCGAGGTCATCGGCACGCTGCACGTGTCTTTTATGCAGCCGCCTGAAAATATCGTGCAGATTCTCAATGTGCTGCTGGAGCTGAGCCCCGTGCTGTCCACCTTTCTTTTTGCAGTGCTTTCCGAAGAACGCCTGGAGAAAGTGCGTGCGGCCCAGGCGGGCTCGGCCCGCAGTCCGGAAGCGGACCCCACCGGAAGCATCCTGCTGGCCGCCAGCCTGCTGGAAACGCCGGATATGAAAAAACTCATGGCGCTGGCCCGCAAGGTTGCCAAGCTGCACATTCCCGTCATGATTCTGGGCGAAACCGGCACGGGCAAAAGCATGCTGGCCCGCTGGCTGCATCTGCACAGCCCCAGGCGCAAGAACAGTTTTGTGAAGGTCAATTGCCCTTCCCTGCCTCCCACGCTTTTTGAAAGTGAAATGTTCGGCTACGCCAAAGGCGCGTTTACCGGGGCCACCAGCAAGCGGGTGGGGCGGGTGGAACTGGCCCAGGGAGGCACGCTTTTTCTGGACGAGATAGGCGAACTTGCGCCGGAGATGCAGAGCAAGCTTTTGCAGGTGCTGGAGGAAAACTCTTTTGAGCGTGTGGGCGAGGCCGCGCCCATCGGCGTGGATATGCGCGTCATGTCCGCCACCAATATTGACATGGCTGCGGCCATGAATCAGGGCCGTCTGCGTCGTGACCTGTATTATCGCCTCGGTTCGGTGGTTTTGCGCATGCCTCCCCTGCGGGAACGGAAAAACGACATCCCGTTGTTTGTGGAGCATTTTGTCAGGCAGTTTTCCCGAGAATACGAGATACACCCGCCCCGGCTTTCACGCCCGGTTATGGACGCCCTGCAGGAACATGTCTGGCCGGGAAATATACGTGAACTGCGCAATGTGGTGAGCCGCCTGCTGCTCCAGACCCTGGACGGGCAGATAACCGGCAGCTTTGTGGACGAGGCGCTGCACCTGTGGAAAGGCCCGGCCGGAACAGCGCCGTCAGCTCCCGTCGCGTCTGCGCCC
>NZ_JBAIYW010000260.1:0-4841 GCF_036763055.1 Desulfovibrio sp. 1214_IL3152
TCTCGGCGATAACCGCATCGCCGGGCGTCGGCACAGACATGGCGGGGCCGTCAAGGTTCTTGCGCTTGCGTTCGGGTTGGGGCGGCGGCGGCAGCTTTTCACGTTCTTTCGGGAAAAACGCCAGCCCCTGCTCCACATTGCCGCCGCCTTCAGGGAACGTGCCTTTTTCGGCAACGGCAAAAACAAGGGGAAGGTTGCCCAGGTAGCGGACAAGGTAATAGAACGTGCCGTTTACGTTGGTGCATGTGCCGGAGGAACTTTTGGCAACAGCTTCATCCCAGTTCACGCCAGCCAGGGGCGTGGCGGCAAAGTCATACTTTCCAGGCCACAGCAGGGCCTGGGGAGAAAGAATGACCACATTTTCCGGGCTGCCGGAATACTGCATGAGCGTACGCATGTCAAAATAGGCGGCGACCACACCCAAAAAGTCAACGCCGTCATAAAGCGGCGCGGCCAGCAGCACCTCGGGTCCCAGGGGGGAAGGCTGAACATCAGCCCTCAAGGCGCGGCTGCTCTGTTTCTTGTCTTCATAAAGCAGAGGGATGAAGTCAAGCTGTTTCGCTGGGTTGGCAGGTTCCTGCCCCAGAATGGTACCGTCGTACTTGACGCCGGCAAAGCCGCTGATCCAGGGGAAATTGTTGAAAAACGCGACAATCCAGTCGCGCGTGGGCGGCTTGTCGGCGTTGAGCATGACGCGCTCAAGGCGGCTCAGTTCCACGTCAATTCCCATCATGCTGTGCGTCAGGGCCAATGCCTGCGGCGAAAGTTCACCTTTTTCGTCATAATCCACCGAAGCCGGCGGGCTGACATACGTATTCCAGAATCCTTTGGTGGACTTCCATGCATTCTTGGTTGGCTGGTACGAGCTGCAGCCTGCAATAAGAAGGGCGGCAGCAGCCAGCATGAGTGTGGTCCGCAGATATGATTTGAACACCGTGTTCTCCCTCAGCTTTAGAGCTGCCATGCATTATTGCCGGACAACTCCGCACGAATGGTAAAGCGCCGTCAGACAACGATACAGAGCTTGTCAGTACTCTGGCGGTACAGGTAGATGTGGCCTTGAAATTTTTCAGCTGTGCGCCCTGGCTTCAACACGTTCCGCCAGCGCCTCAAGCATGCTTATGAGCTTGTCTTTGCCGCTTGCCGCTTCAGGCGCGGCGGCATCCTGAGCCGGTTCTTCCGGTTGCGCGCTGCCCAGCCGCGCGTTCAGGGTAGCTATTCTCTGGCGCAGGTCTGCGCTTTCTTCCGGCGCAGTGGCAGCGGCTGCCAGTTCGTGATAGATGTCCAGCGCCCCTTTGATGTCCCCCTGTTCAGCCAGAACCTCGGCCATGGAGCGTGTACGCAGGGAAAAACGCTCTTCGCCCTCCTCGCTTGCATCATCTCCAGAGCCAGCAAGGTTTTCTGCGGTAATTTCCGGCTCAAGCGCATCTTCTGTGGCCGGTTTCTCCGCGGGGAGAGCCTGGCGGGCCGTCTCGACACCATCAGATTGTTCCGGCAAGGCGGCCTCAGGGCCAAAAGCCGCAAGCTCCTCGTGAGCCAGATGTTCATGCGATAGATGCTGATGGGCGGAATGCACAGCAGAAAGTGTGCGATCTACAGGAGTAGTAGTGCTTGAGGCGCTGTCTTCAGGCTCTGCGGCCGGCTGTTCCGGAAAATCAGGATACCGGAACGCCGCAGCGTTATGCTGAAGGGAGGAATCTGCAGGATGACCGGCAGAAATAGCTATATCTTCACTTTCAAGTGAAGCATTAACTTTTACTGCCACATGACCGGGGCTGTCGAGATTTTTTGCTTGTTTTTCCGTGTGTTGCGCCACGTTGGATGAGGCATCCTGACCAAGAAAACTGCTGACGCCCCGTTCCATCACTTCTTGCAGCGATATGGGACCACGGGCGAAGTTAAGGGCCAGAAAATTCATGACAGCCGCAGCATCCGGCGAATGCGCTTCAGAGGCAAGGCTGGCGGCCCAGGCCTGCCAGAACCCGGCATACGCCGTAAGCATTTTGCTGAGTTTTTCGACCTGTTTTTCACAGGCGCTCTGCTCGCCCGCCCTGTAAAGCAGTTCGATCAGAAAGATACGGGCCTCAAGAAATTCATCGTGTCGTTTCAAGCCCCGTTCCAGAACCTCCACAGCCTCGTCAGTCCTTTGCGCTTCCGCCAGCAGGCGCGCCAGCGGAAAAAAGACCTTGGAGTTAGGCTCCAGATCCAGAACTTCTTTATACCACTCAATTTTTTCTGTCATATACTACGGCTCCCGATGGGGCTTGGCCGATGCGTCAAAAAGGTAAAGCACCTCATTGTCCCGCACATAATGCAGACGCTGCCGGATGACTTTCTCCACATATTGATTGTCTGACTGCAAAAGGCGGATTTCACGGCTGAGTGCCATATTTTCCGCGTCCAGAGCGGCTATCTGATTTTCCAGTGCAGCATACTGCCGTTTCAGCTCACGGTATTCGAGCAGCCCGGTAGGCCCCCAGACCATACGGCTGAAGAGCACTACGCTGATCAGGCCCAGAACAACAAGTATGAAAGAACGCCAGAACATTATTGCAAAAGCCGTCTTTTTTGAGTTTTGCCCTTGCGGGAAAGTTTCAGCTCCGCAAGAAAGGTCGCGGTGGCGTTTTCGAGCCGCTGAACATCTTCTTCAGCCAGCTCCATCTGGTCAACTTGAGAAAGATAGTCTTTGAGAGAACTCAGCTCTGAGTCGAAATAACGCCCCCATACTCCGGCTTTCATATCCGGCTCCAGTTCCAGTATGGTCTGGATGCAGTTTTTGAGACGTATCTGCAACGTACTCATGCCTTGCCGGAATCCTTACGTTCACGGGTGCGACGGTAGAAATCATAGCAATAGTTGGCGCCGGAAATAAGCGCCAGTACCAGCGCGGCATACAGCAGCACCTGGCCGATGGGCTGCGGATCAATGCCCCACAGGGGATAGTGCAGCACCAGAGGGACAACGGCAAAAATCTGCAAGACAGTCTTGGCTTTGCCGAACTTGTCGGCGGCAAGAACGATGCCTTCGTCGATGGCAATGGCGCGAAGCCCCGTGACCACAAGCTCGCGGCACACCATGATGATCACAATCCAGGCCGGAGTCCAGCCGAGTTGGACAAACATGATGAGCACAGAGCAGATCAACACCTTGTCGGCCAGCGGGTCCAAAAACTTGCCCATGCTGGTAACCATGTTGGAACGCCGGGCCACGTAGCCGTCAGCCCAGTCCGTAAACGAGGCAAAAATAAAGGCCAAGGCCGCGATCCTGCACACGGTCGGGCCTTCAAAGTAAAGCAGTAAAACCACCAGAGGGGTCATCAGAATACGTAACAGCGTAATTTTATTAGCAAGGTTAAGCATTGTATTTATTTTGACTCTCCCGGAGAATTTTTGTCCAAATAACATAAAAGCAGACGGGAGAAAAGAAGAAAAAACTCCCCTGCCGGGCTGCATGATCCGACAGGGAAGTTTTTGATCTGTAAAGAGACAACCGCCCTGCGCTGCCGTGTGAGATTGCCGAGCCAGACAGCCGATCAAAGCCGATGGCTCTGCGTCGAAGCGTCCTCAACGGGGGCAGGGCCGTTACTAGAGCAGATTAACTTTGAAAATGTATATTTTCAAAGTTTAAAACACGCTCGCTTCGGCGTTTAACCGCGCAAATAAATTGCGCTTACGCCTTCGCGGCGGGCGCCTGCTCGCGCAGTCGCCAGAGCAATTTCAAAGTGAAACTGCTCTAGGCATGCGTTGACGCCAGGGCCTCCAGGCTGCTGTCGCAGGCGCTGGCGATAGTGTCTGCCAACTGAAGAAAGGCGGTTTTTGCCGGGCTTTCCGCTTCAAGGTAGACCACAGGAACCCCGCGGTCTGCGGCGACCACGGTGGTGGGATCCAGGGGGACGGCCCCAAGGAACTTGAGTCCATAACGCTGCGCAAGTTCCTTGCCGCCGCCTTTTTTGAAAAGATCAATTTCCTGATGGCAGTGCGGGCATACAAGGCCGCTCATGTTCTCCACTACGCCAAGTACGTTGGAGTTGGTGTACTGAAGAAAATTGATGGCCTTGCGCACATCTGCCAGAGAAATTTCCTGTGGCGTGGTCACGACCACACAAAGCGCATCGGGGATGGCCTGCATAACGGTCATGTGCTCATCGCCCGTGCCGGGAGGCGAGTCGATAAGCAGAAAGTCAAGATCGCCCCACTTCACGTCCGAAATGAACTGTCTGATGGCGGCGGTTTTTTTGGGACCTCGCCACAGGATGGCCTGATCCTTGTCCTGGAGCAGAGAGTCCATGGAAATGACCGACAGGTTTTCGTCGTAGGCCGCAGGCAGCATGAGTTCGCCGCCAGGATCCATCTCTACCGTGCTTGTGAGGCCCAACAGGTTGGGTACGCTGGGGCCGTGCAGGTCCACATCAAGAATGCCCACTTTGAAACCACGCCGGGCCAGAGCCGCGGCCGTATTGACCGTAACGGAGCTTTTGCCCACCCCGCCCTTGCCGCTCATGACAAAAAGCTTGTGCCGGATATGCCCGAGCCTGTCGGCGATGACTTTGTCCTGCCGGGCCACAGGGTCGGTGCATTGTCCGTCTCCACCCTTGCCCGTAGCGCTTGGGCAAGAGGAAGACGAGGAACAGGAAGAACAGGAAGCCATGACATCTCCTTGTTGTTGATGGCGAGAGGCCGTGCTACCAGCCGTGGTCGCCCACCAGGTCCACAAAAATAGCGGGGCCGAGGTCTTCCCCGGTCATGCGGCCCTGCTCCTTGCGGAAGCGCATGAGCCGCTGTGCGCGGGGGCGGGGTCCCACGGGAATAAGCAGAATGCCGCCCTCGTCCAGTTGGTCTGTC
>NZ_JBAIYW010000533.1:0-4759 GCF_036763055.1 Desulfovibrio sp. 1214_IL3152
GGATGCCCCTGTGTCACAGGCCTGAGGCAAGCTCACCGCAAGGCTCCCTGGCGTGCGCAGTTCCGCCGGCGAGGGCAGGCGCAGCTTCAGCCGGTGGCCGAAAATGGGCCTAGATGTAGTGTTTCTATAGGTTGTTCACCCTTTCCCTCACTCGGTTTGCTGTTGTCTGGTAACTCCAGCTTTACCGATTTGGGGAGGGTGAACAACCTATAGAAACACTACATCTAGAGCAGTTTACGAATGAAACGAGTCAACTGCTCTGCAAGGATTTTCCTGAAAATCCTTGCCACGAAATGCGAGCAGGCAGGCTTTTGCCTGCCGTAAGCAAGCATTTCCAGTGTTAAATTCTCTAGGACGGCAGCGGCGGCCGGCAGATGTTCTGTTGCGCCGCAGTGAGCGCCGTAACGCTTTGCGGGCAGATATCCCCGACGATAAAACATTTTGGAAGCAGCACTTGCCGTGATTGCGCGGGCTTTGCCTCGCCGTTTTTCAGGGTCTGTCAGGATGTGATGGAAAAACTTCGCGCAGCCGCGTTTGTTGTGGAAAGGCCATATGGACGAAAAAAAGATTTTTGAGCTTCTGACGGACGGCTACGCCATTGCTGCCGTGGTGACGGCCATACTGTTCTATTTTACCGTGCGCGGGCAGAATCGCAGCGACAATACAGCCATGCATCTGGCGCGCGTGTGCGCGGCCTGCGCCCTTGTGGTGACCATCAGCCTTTGCGCGCGGGAACTGGTGGACAGGTTCGGGGCGACCTTCATCAATCCGCGCTACATCAATATTTTTCAGCATGTCGCCATTGTTCTGATTCTTATCCGTGAGTCTTTTCTGGGGATCAACCGCTTTAGCGACCATCTTGCCAGAACCAGCGGCGACGCCACTTCGGCGCGTATTGTGTCGCGTCTGCTCAAGGCGTCCATCTGCCTGTGCGCCATGCTGTTCTTCGGCGAATATCTGGGCATAAGTTTCGCCGGGCTGCTGACCTTCGGCGGCATCGGCGGCATTGCCATCGGCCTGGCGGGCAAGAATATTCTGGGCAACTTTTTTGCAGGGCTGATGCTGTACTTTGACCGTCCATTTAATATCGGAGACTGGATAAAATCGCCTGATCGCAATATTGAAGGCACGGTGGTGGAGATCGGTTGGCGCATGTCCAAGATCATGACATTCGAGCATTACCCCGTGTATGTGCCCAATGATGTCTTTTCGTCCATCTGCATTGAGAATGTGGGGCGCATAGCCAATTATCGCATCAAACTGCAAATTGGCCTGCGCTATGAGGATGCGGACAAGGTGCAGGCCGTTGTGGATGGTTTGAAAAAAATGCTCCACGATGATGCGCGCATTGATAAAAAACAGGAACTTCTTGTCGTCTTTAACGAATTTGCCGCTTCATCCCTGAATATCCTGATTTACTGCTACACAAAAACGACCAATTGGGCGCAATTCATGCAGACGCAGCACGATGTGTATCTTGCCATCGTTTCGGTGGTGCATGGCCTTGGCGCGGACTTTGCCTTTCCTACGCAAACGCTTTATCTGGAGAAAGACGAAAACAAGCCCGCATAGCGCCGGGGCGGCGCGAGCGTGATTTTTCGGCGGCCAGTCCTCTGACTTTGCTATGGTGGAGGAGGGACCCATCTGGTCCCGCAATTGTGCAGAGGGTGGGTGTCAGCGTTAGAGCAATTTCACTTTGAAATTGCTCTGGTGAATGCGTAAATAAACGAAATTTATTCGCTATGTTAATCGCAGAAGCGGGCGCGTCTTAAACTTTGGGAATGGGCACGCTCAAAGTCAGTCCGTTCTGGAAGCGGTGTTCTCGACGCTGACACGGTGCTCGACAGTGCGGGTAACTGCTTTTGTGTCTTTCACAGACGTCTGTTTTTGCCGCCATCAGGGCAGTTGGCAACGCAGTTGCTTCAAAGCTCAGGGGCAAGATGGCGTATAGATGCTTGTGATATGTGCTCTTGCCATGTCTGTTATAAATGAGAGAGGAATATCTCGATGTCCAGTGCAGAGATAGTGCAGTCTCACAAGGGGGGCATCAGCCTGTCACTGGTGATCCCGGTGTACAACGAGGCTGATGTTATTGACATTTTTGTCAATAAGATTAATGAGGTATTTGAAACACGCACTGATATTGACCTGGAGATGGTTTTTGTTGACGACGGCAGTACCGACGGTACCGCCGCTGTTTTGGAACGTCTTTGTCATGACGACCCCCGCGTGCGTGTCATAGAGCTGTCGCGGAATTTCGGGAAGGAAGCGGCCCTGACGGCTGGGCTCGACTTTGCCGCAGGCCAGGCTGTCGTGCCTATGGACGTTGACCTGCAGGACCCGCCGGAATTGATACTCGACATGGTCGCAAAATGGCAGGAAGGGTTTGATGTGGTGCTTGGGCGACGGGCCAACAGAAGTTCGGACACCTGGGCCAAGCGCACGTCCGCGCATCTGTTTTACAGCCTGCATAACAAGATTTCCAAACCCAAACTGCCGGCCAACGTGGGGGATTTTCGCCTTATGGACCGGCGCGTAGTGGAGGCGTTGCGGCTTTTGCCCGAATCAAGGCGCTTCATGAAGGGCCTGTTTGCGTGGCTGGGCTTTCGCACGTGCAATCTGGACTATGTACGTCCGGCCCGCGCGGCAGGGCAGACAAAGTTCAACGGCTGGCGTCTCTGGAACTTTGCGCTTGAGGGGCTTACCAGCTTCAGCACTGCCCCGCTGCGCATATGGACCTATGTGGGCATGGCAATTTCTGCATTATCGTTCATCTATGCCACGGTAATCGCCTTGAAGGTTATTCTTGGCGGCGTTGATGTCCCGGGCTATGCGTCTCTTATGGTTGCCATAACCTTCCTTGGCGGTTTGCAGCTTATCGGTATCGGCATGATTGGAGAATACCTCGGGCGCGCCTATATGGAGTCAAAACGTCGGCCAGTATATATTGTAAGACGGGTATATGCAAAAAATGCTCGGCCCGATGAGTAAAGTATGCTGTTTTACTGGAAACATGGATGAAAACATATATGCTCTCCAATAGTGCCGGAAGCCGTGTGCGCGTCAAGGCGGTAGATATTTTGTTTGTTGTTTTGGCTGCATGCTATGCGCTGTTTGTGGCGTCGGGCATTGTGCCGCTGTCAGGGCATGGGGCAAATCTGGACAGCGATCTTTCAGTATACGCGTATTCTATGGTCAGGGCGGACAATCCGCAGGATTTTCAGGCAGATGAAATCCTGCGTGAGGCCACTCCGGCCAACTCGCTCTGGAATCTTCAGCAGTTTGTCGCCGAACTGCTCACGCCGGACGACCAGTATGCCGTGGGGCTGCTGTGGGCAGGGGCGTTTATCATCTTTGTTTACCTTGTGGGCATGTATCTGCTGGGGCGATGGCTTTACGGCAGCCCTGGCCCGGCGCTGATCCTGGCGCTGCTCATGAGCGTCACCGTATGGGTGGGCTGGGGAACCTTCTGGGGCGTGACCCATTCCGACCCGGTGCCGCGCACGTTTTTTGCGGCCCTGTGGCCCTTCATGCTTATGGGGGCGGTGGTCGCCATGCGCCGTCCTTTCTGGCGTCCTGCGGTCATGCTGGCAGCGGGCCTGGGCATGTGGATACACGGTCTTGGGGCGCTCAATACCGGCGCCATGTTTTTTATGGCCTTCTTTTTTTGCAGGCCGCCGGGCTGGAGTTGGTCAAAGCATCTGGGCAATCTTGTTCTGTGCCTGATATTTTTCTTTGTGCCGGTGTTGACGTTCCTGTGGCCTTCGCTCGGGCAAAAGCAGGCGTTCAGTCCCGCGGACATCGAGATGTTCCACACGCTGTTCTCGCAGCGATGGGCCAAGGATTACGGTCGTTTTGCCGAGCGTCTGGCCTTGTTTTTGAGCTGGAGCAAGCCCAATTTCTGGATTCTTCTGGCCGGTTTCGGCAGTTGGCTTGTGGTCCGGTGCAACGGTGGTCCCCGGTTACGGCAACTGGCCGCCATGTACCCGGCTTTTGTGCTGGCCCTTGCCCTGGTATCCGCGTTCTCCTGGCTTGAGTCCCTTCTGGCGCCGCCCCTGGGGCGGCTGCCTATGGCGCATGAGTTTGTGCGCGGCCTGCGCTATCTTGTCCCTCTGGCATGGATTATGGTGGCCGGTTTGCTGACCCTGGCCTGGCCGCGCCTGGCAACATGGCTGCGCACGGGCTTCTGCGTTCTGGCGGTGCTGCTTATGCTGCTCTGTAACGGCGACAGACAGAATGTGGCCGCGCTGTACAGCATAGCCGAACATACGGGGCTTCCCATGCCCTATATGAGCAGGGCGGAAGGAGCCTCCGGCGAGGCGAAAAAGCACCATGAGGCATTGGTGGCCCTTCGGGAGGCGACCATGCCTGGTGATGTTATTTTTAGTAATGCCGGTGATATGGGGGTGCGCCATATCGCCAAGCGCGGCATGGGGCACACCTTTAAAGACGGGGCGCATTCCTACTATAACAAAAACCTGGAACAGGCCCGGCAGTGGCTTGCCAACGAGAAGCTGCGCGCGCAAGGCCCTACCGGCTATGTGGACGTGTGGCTGCAGTCGGGCCTGCCGTGGCTGTTCTGCGACAGGCCCGAAGACCGCGCCCTGCTTGAAAAATACGGAAACGTGGTGTGGGAAAATCCCGGCTGGCTTATTGTTCGCCGTCATGAGGGCGGCGCGCCCGCCAGGGAAGAACCGGCTCTCCCTGTTTCGTCCGAAGAAAATGCCCAGATGAACGCCCCTCTGCCAGAGGGGCAGGC
>NZ_JBAIYW010000071.1:0-4754 GCF_036763055.1 Desulfovibrio sp. 1214_IL3152
TCGCCGGGGGCGTGGATGGTCTGACAGTGTGGAATGTTTGAGGCGCGCGGGGCGGTCTGCCGAGTGTCGAGGCTTACGCGCGTGTGCCGCCGGTACCGCGTGCTCGTGTCAACGAGGTAACCATTGCGGGACGGTTTTGTAAACCCGTTGGCGCTGTTCCTGTACGCGTGGGCCTGAATGCCTTGCGCCTGTCCATCTGTATTTGGCGCCTCCGGGCTGTAGATCTGCGTTTGCGCTGCGCAATGCGTGGATCAGGCCGTCTTTTTTTCAAAGGGCGGCGGTGGCCGCCAGCGCCAGAAAAGGGCAAGCAGGGGAACAAGGCCCACAAGTTCCGCAACCTCTCGCGGGGCCACATTGCCCGCGATCTTCCACAGGGCCAGGCTCGCCATGATGGCAGCCAGCATAAGCAGCCATTGCCCCGCACTCATGGGCCGGGCGGCCCACTGGAAAAAGCCCACCGTCAGAATGGCGACCCACACCTTGGTGATGGTCAGGGACAGGGCCGCGCCCTCAAGAGGCATGGCCGGAATGAGCGTGAAGCAGCAGATGATGTTGAGCACAAGGCCGCTTACATAAAAGGCCAGCAGCAGGCGGTGGCGGCGCATGCCGATCATGGCGTAGGCTGCCAGGTTATGCAAAAAGGCCGTGGCCAGACACGGGGTAAGCAGTTGCTGGGCGCGGACGGCGCTTTCATAGTTTTGCCCGTAAATAAAGGGCAAAAAGCGGTCGCTTTCCACACAGATAAGAAAAATTATGGGTAGGGCCGCTGCCCAGAGCGTCCGGGCCGTCTGGCCCGCCAACTGGCTGAAGGCGGCCCTGTCCTGTTGCCAGTGCCTTGCCAGCAAAGGAAATATGACCTTGCCGAGCAGGGCGCTGGAAACCAGAACAGACAAGCCTTCAATGGTTTCCCAGGCAACCCCGTAACCGCCCACATCGGCATTGCCGCCATACTGTTTGAGAAAGATGACGTTGATCTTGTTATAGAACATGGCGCAGGCGGCCATGCAGGTAAAAATAAGCCCGTGCTTCATCTGGCGCGCAAGATCAAGCATGCCGGATTTGCCCACGCCGGTCAGGGGGTTGCGCCCCAGCGCCGCCAGGGCGAAAATGATGCAGAGGACGGATTCGATGGGTTTGTACAGCGCGATGACAATGGGCGGCGCGCCCATAACCACGCAGGCGATGCCGAAGCCGATGCCGATGAGAGCCGACGGCACACGGATGCGCATTTCCACATCCTGTCGGCCACGGGCCTGACACAGGGCAAAAAAAGAGTCGCTTACGCCGTCAAGGCCAAGGCCTGCGGCAATGCAGAGCACAATAAGGCGCAGTTCCGGGCTGTAGTTTTGCCAGCCTGTTACCAGCCAGGTTGCGGCAAGGGCCAGCACCAGCACAACGAGCTTGAGCCACGTGACTTCACCAAGCAGCGCCCTGGGGCGGCCCTCGCGCCGGGCAAAGGTGGACAGCAGAAAATCGTTAAGCCCCACATCGGCAATGGTTTTCACCAGATAACCGAATGTGAGGGCCAACACGATCTGGCCCATAATGTCCGGGCTGCGGCGGGCCAGCAAGATGGTAAAGGCCGTCCATGCCAGGTCGCGCGTCCATTGCGCGCCCAGAATATAGCCGAGCCTGCGGGGGATGCTCTTGAGCTTCATGCCTGGGCTTTACCTGCCGCCCCCGAAACGCACGACGGCCTTGAAACCGGGCTTGAGTTCCAGATCTGGGTTGGGAACCGTGATCTCCACCGTGTAGTAAGACGGATTCGAGACGCTCATGTCGTTGGAAACCCAGGATATTTCGTTGACCTTGCCGGGGAATATCTTGTTGCCCAGCGAGGGGATTTCCACGTCTACCTTGTCACCTGCCGCGATGCCGCTGATTTCGGCCTCGTACACGGGAACCTGGATCAGCACGGGGTCAAGCTGCCCCACCCTGATGGGCATGCTGCCGGCAGGAAGCAGGGAGCCCGGATTGAGGGTGGCGTCAAGCGAGAGCACATAGCCCTTGATGGGAGAGGTCAGGGTAAGGGTTTCAGGCAGAATTTCGCCTTCCTTGATCTCTTGCCCAAAGTAGCTGCTCAGTTCCTTAAGGCGGATGGAAAAGCTGTTTTCAGCTTTTTTGATGGTAGTGGTGGTAAGCTCGATGCGGCGCTGCAAAGAGGTCACGTCTTCTTCAAGACGCCCTGAAGCCTGGCGGGAACCAAGGCCCGATGCGGCAAGTTGACGCGCCTTGTTGCGCTGGGCGATGGTTTCGGCCAGCTTGCGTTCAAGATCAAGAACCTGCCCCTTGAGACTTTCTGTGCCGGCCCCCTGCATGACCTCGCGCTGCAAGGTACGCTCGGCGTCTTCGTGCAGGTGGTAGCGCATGAGGGGGGCGTCTTCTTCCACGGCTTCGCCGGGTTTGACAAGCACAGCGTCCACAACCCCGTTAAAGGGCATGGGTACGGCTCGTGTAACCGTTGTCACCACTTTGCCGGTCAGAATGGTCACGCCGCTTTTGCCGCCCTCGGCAGCAGTGCCTGCGGCGGCGAATGCCAGGCTGACCAGCAGGGCCAGTGTGGCTGCCAGGCCCCGCGCGGCGGGGAGACATATACGGGCAAGGCGTTGCATTACAGCACCTCTTTGGCGGGCAGGCCGAGGAAATGTTCCTGAAGCGCCGTGGAAAGATACATCCATTCAAGCTGGGCCAGTTCGCAGGTCAGCTCGGCGCGGATAAGGGCTATCTGGGCCTGCACCATGGCTTCCTTTCTGTCGGCCACGGCGGGCAGCTCGGCGATGCCTTCATTGAAAGAAATATGGGCTTCCTTGTACTGCATGGCCGCCGTGTCAAAGCGCGTGCGCGCGAGCTTGAGTTCGGTTTCGGCCAGGGCCACGTTCTGTTCGGCCTGCAGCCACCGGTTGGAATAGTCGGTGCGTTTGCGGGCCATCTCGTGAAATGCCTGCGCCTTTTGCATGCGGGCAGTCTGCACGCCGCGATAACGGCGGCCCCAGTCCAGCAGGGGAAAGCTGAAGTTCAGGTGCAGGAAGGTGTCTTCGCTGCCGCTGGCTGGCTGGTACTGACCGGCCGGCGGGCTGTTGTTGAGGGCAATGCTCATGTCGGGAATGTACTGCGCCCAGGCAACCATGATGTTATAGTCGCCCAGCTTGATCTGGCCGCGCAGCAGCAGGTCGTCTTCGGTGGTTGTCCAGCGTTCGTCCCATTTGAGCCTGCGCCCGTTGAAGCCGCGCAGGATCTCTTCGGCGCTGGAGGTGTCCACATCCAGGCGCTGTTGGGGATCAACGCCCGCCAGTATTTTAAGCTGGGTGAGCTGCATGGTTTCTTTCATCTTGGTCTGCTCCAGCATGAGTTCAAGCTCGCGCTGGTGCTGCATGGCAAGATTGAGAGAAACCCCCTGGCGGCCGTCAACGGCTTCCACCTGCTGCCAGTAGGCAATCAGTTCCTTGCCGATGGGCAGCAGTTCTTTTTGCGCCTTGACGATTTTCTTCTGTGCCTGCAGTTGCAGATACGCCTGGCCGATCTTGTAGATGGCCTCGCCCACGGCCTTGCGGTGCGTGGAGATGGCAAGGTTGACCATGGCCTTCTGCACCTGATGCTCAAAATAGCTGGCAACAGGATTGGGAAAGGCCGCGTAAAAACCCACGGTAAACTTGGTACGCCCGTAATCGCCGGGGGTATCCTTGTGGTTCATGTTGTACTGCGTGAGGTTGTTGCTGACCTGCAAGGTCATGCGCGGCTCTGGCAGATACTTCCACACGGCGTCGGTAAGGGCGACGCGCTTGATTTCCAGGTCCACCGCGCTGTTCACCAGAAGCGGCGATTGCTGGATGGTAAGAAAAACACAGTCTTCAAAGGTGAAGACCTTGGCGGGATCATAAAGATTGGGAACCGCGGCCTCAAGCTTGCTCTTGTTTTCCACCGGTACGCCGGGGGCCTCTTCCAGCCAGTGTCTGGCGGGCAGTTCCGGCGATTTGAGGCCCGCCTTGTTGGAGGCGCAGGCAGAGAAAAACAGGGTCAGAACAAGCAGCAGCGGAAGATAGGTCCGCGCTGGAAGGAATGTACGTGCGTTATGCGGCATCTGGCACCCTTTACAGGCTCGCGCCCGGCGCGTTGGTAAGGTCACGGTTATTGCGGCGGGAGCGCGCCAAGGCGCGAGGATTCGTGGTCCCGTCGGTCAAATTCCAGATGATGAAGGGTAAGGAAGATGCGGCCGCGCTCATCAACGGCCTGGCCGTCAAAGCGCAACAGCCGGGGATCCGACCAGGAGCGGCGCAGCACCACATGCCACGGGCCTTTGCCCCTTTCGGCCCCGAATCGGATAAAACCGGCCGCATGCAGCCGCCAGCAGCGCACCGCATGGACCGCCGCTGTCATGTCCGCTCCGCTGTTTTCAGCTTCCTGTGCTATGGACAGCCAGGCAGCCTGCACCATTCCCTCCACCACATGCAGAACGTCAGTATAGCCTTTATTGCCTTCGGGGGCAATGGCCGCATGCGGCGGATTCAAGCGTGCCGCATACCTGTGTCCCGGTAAAACCAAAAAATCTCGCAACATGCGCCAGGGGGCGCCAAGGCCGACGGCCTCATAAAAAACTTCGGCGTTCAGACCGGGGACAGCGGTATGGTGTTCCCTTCCGGGGACGCCGGTTTCGTGCGGCCACAGGGGGGGGACCTGCCCGCTGCCGGCAGCCAGCAGGGTCATGCCGCCGGCTACGGGGGTGTATCTGTCGAGACGCCTGCCGTTGGCCGTTATGT
>NZ_JBAIYW010000593.1:0-4752 GCF_036763055.1 Desulfovibrio sp. 1214_IL3152
CCTGCCATCCGGCGCGGGCGCAGGCGGCGCGCATGTCTGCGGGCAGGTCATCAAGGGTCACTCTGGGCAGGGCATCTTCCGGTTCGCTGACGGAAAGCCCTTCAAGCGGAGCTTCCGAGCTGTGTGCCAACGTGTCTTCCGCCGCTGCGGAAGCACTGTCGGGTGCGGTGTTTGATTGGTGTTCTGGCATATATTTTCCCGGCGGGACGCCGTTTTTAGATATGAAACTACTAACGGGGCAGCATGCCACAGCGCGCCGGATTGCGCAAGTTCACCCGTTCCCGGGCAGCGGCGCGGATTGCATGAACGGCCAGCGGATGCAGGCGGATGCGAGACACGGAAGGCAGTATTCCTGTTGCGCGGCGTGTACTCTTTGACTCTTTGCCCGCCATAAAATCGAAGTCTGCCCCTGCATCGCGTCAAGCAGGGCCGCGCCAGCGGCTTCCGTCAAACAGCCACCACTGGCTGCCGGCGTAACGCGCGAAGATACCGCCCGTACCGGCAAGAAATAACGCAGCGCCCATGCGGCGCAGACAAAACAACAGTGCCGCACGGCTCCTTATGCAGACAAGTGGCCCTGGAACATTTTAATTTTGAAAAAGTATAAATGCTCCAGACAGTGTCGTCACAAGATGAATTTCTTTGGTGTATCAAGGAGAACGAGCCTTTTATGCAGGGAGTGTGCTCTTATGGTGCTCGACCGAAATAAAAGGCGAAGTTCGATGCAGAGATACCGAGAAAGGCGCTCGTGACGACACTGTCTAACGCTGCACTCTCGCGCAGCGCACCACAACGTGGCGTGGATTCTGCCAAAAATCATACTTTTCGGCAGAATGACAACTTTGAAATGTGAAGCATTTCAAAGTTAACCTGCTCTAAGAACGGCCCGGCAGGCATGTGGCGCTTGCGTCCCATGCCTCTTACGAGTACGTTTATTCCCTTTGCCGCCCGCAACCCCGCACAGGGGACACACAGGGCGCAGCCTTTTCAAGGAGTGACCATGACAGCCCCCGAACCGCAGTCTTCCGCCGCCCCCGGCGAGGCTTTTTCCCCCGATTTCAGCAAGGGCCTTCTGCCCGCCGTCGCACAGGACCACGCCAGCGGCGAGGTGCTCATGCTGGCCTACATGAATGAAGAAGCCTGGCACAAAACCCTTGCAAGCGGTGAGGCCCACTATTGGAGCCGCAGCCGCGAAAAAATCTGGCATAAGGGCGGCACTTCGGGACATATACAAAAAGTGCGCGCTGTGCGGCTGGACTGCGACAGCGACGCCATACTGCTGTTTGTGGAGCAGGTGGGCGGCGCGGCCTGTCATACGGGACGCCGCACCTGTTTTTACCGGGAATGGAAGGACGGCGCGGTCAACGAATGCGCCCCCCTGGTCTTTGATCCCCAAAAAGTTTACGGCGTATAAAGGAAAGAATCATGAGCGCGGACATAAAACCCATCATCAAGCTTGGCGTACCCAAAGGCTCGCTGGAAGAAGCCACCATCAATCTTTTCGAGCGTGCGGGCTGGAAAATCCGCAAGCACACGCGCAACTACTTTCCCGATATCAATGACCCTGAAATCACGGCCTCGCTGTGCCGCGTACAGGAAATCGGCGGCTATATCGAAGCCGGAGTGCTGGATGTGGGCATCACCGGCCTTGACTGGCTCACCGAGCGCAATCACGAAGACAAGGTGGTGCGCGTTTCTGACCTGGTCTACTCCAAGACATCCAACCGGCCCTGCCGCTGGGTGCTGGCCGTGGCGGGCGACGCCCCCTACCGCTGCGCCGCCGATCTGGCGGGAAAACGCATCGCCACCGAACTGGAAGGGCTTACCCGCCGCTACTTTGAAAAAGCCGGTGTACCCGTAAATGTCTTTTACTCCTGGGGGGCCACAGAGGCCAAAGTAGTGGAGGGCCTTGCCGACGGCATCGTGGAGGTGACAGAAACAGGCACCACCATCCGCGCCCACGGCCTGCGCATCATTGACGATGTGATGCTGTCCTACCCCGTGCTCATCGCCAACAAGGACGCCTGGGCCGACCCGGCCAAACGCGCCAAGATCGAGCAGCTCGACCTGCTGCTCCAGGGAGCCTTGCGGGCGGAAAATCTGGTGGCCCTCAAAATGAACGCCCCGGCCGACAATCTGGCGTTCATCCTTGAAATGCTGCCCTCGCTCAATTCGCCCACCGTTTCTCCCTTGCGGGATGAAAAATGGCTTTCCGTGGAATCCGTGGTGCAGGTTGACGTGGTGCGCGACCTTATACCGCGCCTGCGCGAAGCCGGGGCCGAAGGCATCATTGAATACGCCCTGAACAAGGTCATCTAGAACAGATTAGCTTTGAGAGTGTACATTCTCAAGGTGTAAGCCACGCGCGCTTCGATGCTTAACCGCGCAAGCAAATAGCTCTGCTGTCTTCGCGGCAGTCGTTGGCGAGTCTGCGAGTCTTACGAATGGCGACAGTGGTTGTGTGGAAACAAACCGCTCGTTACACATGGTGTCTGCAAGCGTAATTTCCCGCGTTACAACTCCTGAAGCATCCGTAACTTCCTTTGTCGTAACGGCTGAAGCTGCGCTTGCATCTTTGCGGCGGGCGGCGGGCGACTGCTCCCGCCGCAACGCTGCGCATACAAGACGCAATGTATCCACGCAGGCCAAGGCTGGAAAAAATGCGTCACAACTTTTGCTGCCACAAGGCATGCGGCCCAAAGGCGCTTTTCGCGCACCACGCGGCACGCCATTGGCAGCGCAATCGTAAAAGCAGAACCACGCTGGTTTTGCAACAGCTTCAAGCCACTGGCGGCAACACGCGCCGCCCTTCTCACGCGCCTCCCCACAGCAAGCCGCCGGGCCGCAATATGCCCGCAACTCATAAGGAGCCTTCATGAGCAATGACGCCAGCCGCGAATTTCTCGAAACCCTGCCGGAACTGGGAACAGACGAAACCTTCCGCTTTGACTGTCATCCCGGTGTTCCCTGCTTCAACCGCTGCTGTGCGGAACTGACCCTGCCCCTTACGCCGTACGACATTTTGCGACTGCGCCGCCACATGGGCATGACCAGCGAAGACTTCCTTAATACGTTCACCACCATGCGCAGCTTTCCCGACACGGGCTTTCCCCTGCCCATGCTGCGCATGCTGGACGGTCCCGACGAACCCTGCCCCTTTGTGAGCCCTGCGGGCTGTGCGGTATATGAGGACAGGCCCGGCGCCTGCCGCTATTACCCCATCGGGCGCGGCACAAAAATGGCCGCCGACGGCGTTGCCGAACGTTTTTTCGTTGTGCGCGAATCCCATTGCCGCGGCTTTGACCAGGGCGCCGACCGCACGCCCCGCCAATGGATGGAACACGAAGGCTTGCAGCCTTTCAACAGGGCCAACGACCGCTATATGCGCCTTATGGCCCTGGTACGCGGTACGGGCAAGCCGCTGGAACCGCGCATGGTCACCATGACCGTGCTCTGCCTTTTCCAGCTCGACCGTTTTCGCGAGCTTGTAACGGCCATGAAAATATTCAGCCATGTGGACATAGGCGAAGAACGCAAGGCCGCCGTCATGCAGGACAGCCCCGAAGGCGACGAGGCGGCCCTGGACTTTGCCCTGGACTGGCTGGAGCTTGTCATTTTTGGGCAAAGCGAGGGGCTTGCCAAAAGGCAATAGTGTGTTTTTTCACAATAACACGACAAAACCCCGTAAATCACACGAAACCAAGCAGAACGCTGCGTATTTTTGTTCTTTTGTGACAATGGGTTGGATATAAGCTCTTAAAAGCACCACCGTAAGGGCATTTTATTCCCCGCAAACCACAAAAAACCGCCGCTCGTGATAAATTTCTTTTACAAAAACGAAAGAATATGTCAGGGTGGTTTTGTGCGCGGGAAAGTTTCCGACAGCTTTTCTTTTTATACAAGAAAAGCTGTCGGTTATAGGCACAAGGCTGCACCGGGGCGCGCCGCGCAGCCAAATTGTGACCGCGCGTTTTATTGTTGGGGCCATGATTACGGCCGTTGGCCGGCCACAATCGTATTGGAGGAGAGTATGAGTTTTGGCAGACAAGTTTATGAGTTTCTGCTGAGCGGCTCAAGGGCGTACGCCAAATGGGACCTGGAAGTATCCACTTCCATCCTCAAAAACCGCAAAAAACTGCTTCTCTTGCTGGCGCTGGCAGTTCCCATCCTTGCGGGTTGCCTGGCGGAAGCCTATGAGTACCACGAGATGCTGGGCGGCAAATCCGCCTATGCGCCAGCCTTTTACACCACAAACATCTTTCTGGCATCCATAGCCGTGGGCCTGGCCGCCGGGCTCATCACCGGGTGTATCGGTGCCGGCGGCGGTTTCATCATCACCCCGGCGCTCATGGCCGTGGGCGTCAAGGGCATTCTGGCGGTGGGTACAGACCTGTTCCACATTTTCGCCAAAGCCATCATGGGTACAACCGTCCACAAAAAACTTGGCAACGTGTCGGGCAAGCTGGCAGTTGCATTTTTGTGCGGATCGGTTGTGGGAACCTTCATCGGCGGGGCCATCAACAAGGGCCTGTACAACGCCGACCCCCTGCTTTCCGAACTGTTTATCAGCAGCATCTATGCGGTTCTGCTGGGCTTTCTCGGTTTTTATGCCCTGTTTGATTTTCTGAAAAGTTCGCGCGGCGGCTCGGCGGCCAGCCAGGACGCCCACGGCGGCAGCTCCGGCATGACCGGCATTTCCGTCAAGCTTCAGGGCCTGCGCGTTCCCCCCATGATTTCCTTTGACGAAGACCT
>NZ_JBAIYW010000431.1:0-4741 GCF_036763055.1 Desulfovibrio sp. 1214_IL3152
TCTGGCGATGCCGGCCGCGGCTTTGCCGTGGTGGCCGACGAGGTGCGCAAATTGGCCGAAAAAACCATGACTGCCACCAGGGAAGTGGGTGAGGCCATCGGCGGCATACAGGCAGGCACTACGCACACCATTGATGTTGTTACCCGCACGGTTTCACGCATTCAGGGCGCTGGCGAACTGGCCGACCGCTCCGGTGCGGCCCTGGCGGAGATTGTGTCAATGGTCGACCTGACCACAGATCAGGTGCGCGCCATTGCCGCAGCCTCGGAAGAGCAGTCTGTCGCCAGTGCGGAAATCAACCGCAGCCTTGACGAAGTGGACAGGATATCGGGCGAAAACGCCTCGTTCATGCACCAGTCCGCAGATTCCATCACGGAGCTGTCGCGTCAGGCCAGCGTGCTTCAGGAGCTTATCAGCCAGATGAAGCAGGGCGGCGGCGCGTAAGGGCGCTTCGCCACAGCACATCTGTCTTTATCCCCCGTCTTTTACGGCAGCCGCAAAGGCCGCCAGAAAAGGCGGGGGATTGTCGTTTACCGCTATTCCGTCCTGCCTGCCCGGGGCTGTGCGCTTGCGGTGCGCGTGCAGTTGTCATAAAGCCTTGGAAGGAGAATTTATGGGCAATCATACCGAACAATGGGGCCGCCTGCTGGCTCCATACCGCAGAACGCGGCAGGACAAGAGCCTTGCCGCCCTTGACGTGGTGCGCAATCCCTTTGTGCAGGACTATGACCGCATCATTTTTTCCAGTTCTTTCCGCAGGCTTGCCAAAAAAACGCAAGTACACCCCCTGGTGCGCAATGACCATATCCATACCCGCCTTACCCACTCGCTGGAGGTAAGCTGCGTGGGCCGTTCTCTGGCCCTGCTGGCGGGGCAGGGGCTGGCCGAAATGGGGCATCTGCCGCAAGGCTGGACCCCCGAGCATCTCGGCCAGATCATACAGACGGCCTGCCTGGCCCACGATATCGGCAATCCGCCCTTCGGGCATGCCGGGGAAGAGGGCATTCGCGACTGGTTCAAGGATACGGGGCATACCGAACACTACTTCAAGGATCTGCGGCCCACCGAACGGGCGGACTTTGAGATCTTTGACGGCAACGCCCAGGGATTCCGGGTGGTTAATACGCTTGAAAACAACAAGGATTCCGGCGGGCTGCGCCTGACGTTTCCCGTGCTGGCAAGCCTTGTAAAATATCCTTGTTCCGCTCACGAGGCTCTGGGCCGGGGCAGCGGCAAGTTCAACTATTACACGGCGGAAAAGGAGATTTTTGAGGACATCTTCAGCACTCTGGGGCTGATGCACGACGGCCGCGCGCGACGCCACCCCCTTTCTTACCTGCTGGAAGCGGCGGACGACATCTGCTATCGCATCATTGATATGGAAGATGCGCGCGAACTGCGCATCATCACCTATCAGGATATCAAGGATGTCATGGCTCCCCTGCTGAGCGAGAGCGATATGGACGAGGGACGCCTGGCGAATATGGATTCGGACCGGCGGCGCTCGGGCATGCTGCGCACCAAGGCCATGAGCCGCATCATCCCCTCTGTGGCGCAGACTTTTCTTGATAATTATGAAGACATCATGCATGGCGCGCTGTCGGGCGACCTGCTCAAGCATGCCCGTCAGGACGTGGCGGACTTTATGGCGGCAGCCAAGACGGTGTTTAACTGCAAGATCATGAACAATCCGCAAAAAACAGCCCTGGAAATAGGCACGTACACCCTGTACAAGCGGCTGCTGGACGTGTTTATTCCCGCCTGCTTCAACTTCAGCAAAAATAACGCCATGTCGTATCAGGAAAAACGCGCCCTGACCCTTATGGGAACCAATGCCCCTTCCGAGGGGGAGTGCCTGTATACGGCTTATCTGCGCGTGCTGGATTTTGTTTCCGGCATGACGGACGACTATGCCACGTTTATTTCACAGCAGTTTTCGGGTACGGCCGCCAGCTAGGGCGGTCTGACATTCGGGATGTTTAACTGATCTGTGCGGATTTTTTTCTGAAAATTTGCGCCGCGCAATGCAGGCAGGCTTTTGCCTGCCTTCTCGCATTTCGAGGCAAGGATTTTCAAGAAAATCCTTGCAGAGGAGTTAACTCATTTCATTTGTTAACTCCTCTAGAGCAATTTCACTTTGAAATTGCTCGGACGACTGCGTGAGCAGACGTTCGCTACGGAGGCGTAAGCGCAGTTTATCTGCGCGGTTAAACGCCGAAGTGAGCGTGCCTTAAACTTTGAGAATGTATATTCTCAAAGTTAATCTGCTCTAGATGCGGACCGGCCCTTTTTACCCCGGTTGAGCACCATAGTGCTCTTCGGGCTAAAAAGGGCCGGATTTCTTGTTTTCGGGCGAGAATATCGGCTATTAAGCAGGTTTTGACGATTTTACCGTTGAACGTATATGCCTTTTACGTTTTTATGCCATTCCTACCAGTGCTTTGCCCTATTTTGCGCCAAAGGCCCAAGAGCGGCCCCTTTTTGAAATTGTCTGACGGCTGCGCGCGTAAGCGCAATCTATCTATACAGTTACGCATCGTAATGGGCGCGCTTACGCCTTGTAATGCATATTCCCAAACCAGTCTGCTTTAAAGGGCAATGCAGCGTTCCCGGACGGGCATGGACGGCGGCAGCGCAGTGGAAGGCAATGCCTGGGCCAGCCGGTTCCAGTTGCGGGCCTTGGCCAGTGCATCCAGGGCCAGATTGCGCAGGATCAGGTAGCTTTCAGCCAGGTCATGCCGGTCCGTGTCAAGAATGTGGTCTGCCTGAAGCGGCTCGTCAAACCTGTCGGTGAGGCCGCTCAGGCCCGGCACATGGCTTTGTCCGGCCTTGGCGTACAAGCCTCTTGTGTCGCGGTTGACCAGGGTCTGCAGGGAGCAGCGCACCCATATCTCATGGTACAGGGGCAGATTTTCGCGGTTTTTCTGGCGCATGCCGCTGTAGGGCGTTGTGGCTGCCACAATGCAGACACGCCCCTGGGCGTGGCATTGCATGGCCTGATCGCGCAGGGCGTTCACCGCAGTGATGCGTTCGTGGGGTGCGGAGCCGGCAAGGCCCGCCTGACGGCAAAAATGGTTTTCGTCAACAAACTCGGTCTCCAGGCCCTGTCCTTCAAGAAACAGGCGTACAAGAGATCCAAGGGTGGTTTTGCCGCTGCCGGAAAGCCCCAGCAGCCAGATCACGGGCGTCATGCGTACCTCGCTTGTTTGCGCGTTGCATTGGCGCGGCCAGGCCGCGCGGGAACACCCGGAAAATGCAATAATCCGGCCATGCTGGATAAATCTTTTTATTACATGTGGATGCGTGATTGGTGATGTGGGATGAAAGCTTTTTTTGACGCTCAACGACGGGCAAAAGAAGGAGAAGCGGCAAAAATATCCTTCAGCAACGAAAAAAGGGAGTCAGCATGCTGACTCCCTTTAAACATTCTGGCGGAGCGGAAGGGACTCGAACCCTCGGCCTCCGGCGTGACAGGCCGGCGTTATAACCGTCTTAACTACCGCTCCGGATTTTGGTGGTGGGCAGTACAGGACTTGAACCTGTGGCCCCCGCCGTGTGAAGGCGGTGCTCTACCAGCTGAGCTAACTGCCCTCCCGGAGACACGTTTCTATGCAAAACCTACCGAAGAGTCAAGCGAAAAATATGAAGTAAAAAATTTTTTACAGGAGTAAAAAATTAATATGCTGATTTTATTATATAATTTTTATTCCCCATAAATCCGGCACATTGATTGTCTTGCGCCGTGCCGGGTGGAGTGCTAGACCTCCTGTAGCACCCCGCTCGGCGTCAGCCGGATCTGCGGCAGCCATAACAGCAGTTTTGCGGCCCTGAAATGGGGTGACAGCAGCTTTTTTAGAGGCAATGTAATGAAACCCTTATGGATACGCCTTTGGGCGGTATTTTTTTTCGGGCTGGCCGTAAGTGTTGCTCAGGGCGTTCAGGCCCGGGTGGTGGACGGCAGCAGCATCATGGATCAGCACATGCGCGAAAATCTCTGCGCGCTGACGTTTGATGATGGCCCTTCTACCAATACTCCCCAGTTGCTGGACATGCTGAGTGAATACGGCATTCCGGCCACGTTTTTTCTTTTGGGCAAACAGGCGGAGCGGCATCCTGACCTTGTGCGGCGCATTCTGGCCGAGGGCCATGAGGTGGGCAACCACTCCTATTCACATCCCAACCTGCGCATGCTCTCTCCTGAAAGGAAGATGCAGGAAATCGGGCAGACCGATGCCATTCTGCGCTCTCTTGGGGCCAGCCCCGCATTTTTGCGCCCCCCCTACGGGGCCTATGACAATCAGACTGTGGCCGTGGCCGAAAGCCTGGGCCTGGGCATCATGCTCTGGTCCCTGGACAGCCGCGACTGGAAAAGCCTGCCCGCCAACTACGCCGCCCTGCGCAGCACGCGCGGCACGGTATACGATACAGGCACCCTGCGCGGCATTTTTTTGTTTCACGATACGCACAAGCGCACTGTGGAAGATCTGCCGCGCATCATTCGTGACCTGCGCGCCGGGGGCTGCCAGCGTTTTGTGACTGTGAGCGACTATCTTGACGGTCTGCTTGATCCGGAGCCGGGCATCCTGATGACCCGCCGCGCCACAGACAGTTCTCAGCCCATTGTGGCAGACAAAAAGCCCGGTCGTCTCAAAGAGCAGTTCCAGGAGATGCCGCCCGAAAGCTACCCCGCCGGCACGGCAGCCTTGCCTTTGGCGCGCACAAGCCGTCCCTGGCAGTCCGA
>NZ_JBAIYW010000119.1:0-4737 GCF_036763055.1 Desulfovibrio sp. 1214_IL3152
CTGCCCTACGGCCGCTGCGGCAAAATCGTGTCCGTCCACCCTGCTGCCGGGTACACAGACAAAAAGCGCTCCCGGCCCTGCCTCGCGACTGTCAGTCACGGCCGCGGTCAGGACGGCGTTTTCCGCTTCGGGCAAGGTGATGGGCGATCCCAGACAAGTCGCCGCCTCATTTATGGTCAGGCGCACCGGAGTATCTCCCGCACCACTTCCTGATCGCTATAGTGGTGTTTGACGCCCTGAATAATCTGATAATCCTCATGCCCTTTGCCCGCAATAAGCAAAGCGTCCTTTTGGCCGAGCATGCCCAAAGCCCGGGATGTGGCCTGGCGGCGATCAACCTCGACCACCACCTCTCTGGCATTGGCAAGGCCAGGCAAAACATCCTTGAGGATGGCTTCCGGGTCTTCAAAACGCGGATTGTCCGAGGTCAGCACGGCCACGTCCGACCAGCGGGCCACAGCTTCGCCCATGACGGGTCTTTTGCTGCGGTCACGGTTGCCGCCGCAGCCGAAAACCGTGATCACGCGCTCAAAACCGGCATCACGCAAAGCTTTAAGAACATTCTCAAGCGCGTCGGGCGTGTGGGCGTAATCCACAAAAATATTAAGCCCCTGCGGATTTTCTACACGTTCCAGCCTGCCACTGACCCCCGTAAAGCTTTCCAAAGCCTTGAAGGCTTCGGGATCAATACCCATTTCCAGCGCCACGGCCTGCACTGCAAGCAGATTTGAGGCATTGAAGGCCCCCACAAGGGGTGAGCGCAGTTCCCACTGCATATCTTCAAGGCTCATGCGCAGATGGCAGCCTTTTGTGGTGGAAGAAAGCAGTTCTCCCCACAAATGCCGCCTGTTGGGCGCGCCCTTTTGCAGGCCGAAGGAAAGTGCCGTGGGACACAGTTCCAGCAGACGGCGGCCCCAGGCATCGTCGGCATTGACGGCCATTGACTTGTCCGCGCGCGGCAGCTCAAGAAAAAGCCTGGCCTTGGCCTGAAAATAGCTTTCCATATCCCTGTGGTAGTCAAGATGATCCTGACTCAGGTTGGTGAAGGCCGCGCCGGAAAAAGGCACGCCGCACACCCGCTGCTGGTCGATGGCGTGAGAGGAAACCTCCATCACGGCCACACCCACGCCGTCCCGCGCCATGGCGGCCAGCATGGCGTGCACGCTCAGGGCATCGGGCGTGGTCAGGGGAGCCGCCTCAACGTGGCCGGGCCAGCGATAGCTCACCGTTCCCATAACGCCGAGCTTATGCCCTGCCTGGGCAAAAAGACGTTCAAGCAGATAGGTGCAGGTGGTTTTGCCGTTGGTGCCTGTAACACCCACGATACGGATAGGCAAGGTGTCAGTACGCCAGCGGGCCTGCGCCAGCCGCCAGAGCGCCTCGCGCGGATCGGCGTAGTGGACGACTCTGCACCCGGCCGCGGCTGCGGCTGCGGCTTCCTCGCTGTCGGCCCGGCAAACGACAACTCCCGCCCCTGCTTCAACAGCGGCAGGAATAAACTGCGCGCCATCTTCCTTGACGCCGGGCACTGCCACAAAAATATCACCGGGGCATACCTGACGCGAGTCTGCGCGCACCTCTATTTCGCCACGTCCGCACTTATCCAGCAGGGCCGCAAATTCCCGATTCATAACCAACCTCTTTGTAGAGCAATTTCGTTTTAAGCGTGTTGCCTTGCGGCAAGGCAGGCCCGTTTGCGCCAAACCCGCCCAAACCCTTTATTGATGCCGTGCCTTGCAAAAACTCCCGGCCCTCCGGGCTTCTTCACCCGCCATTGCTGCCACCGCTGCTGCGGAATAGCTTCTGCGACGGGCAGCAACCGGCCTTACCGCTCTGAAAGCCAGAGAATATATTCCGTCTTGTTATCTTCTTCGGGCCATACCGCTCCCGGAGCCGGAGTCTGCTTGACCACGCGGCTGCCGGATCCCTTGAGTTCCGGCACAACGCCCGCCCGGGCAAAAAGTTCCACCGCATTGCGCACGGATTTGCCCATAACGTCGGGAACACGGCTGCCCGCCTTAGCCAGGTGTCCGGGCAGACGCATGCCTTCATCCTGCTGTGCGGCGGTTTTTTGAACTTCGTTGACGTACGGCACATCCAGACCGGCCAGCTTCAGGCCGCGTTTGCGCCCCGCAGAGGGAGCAGCGGGACTTGCAGCCACTGCGGCCTTCTTTGCCTCCGGAACAATGCCCGTATACGTCAGTGTGCGGCTGGCTATTTCCTTGAACACCGGAGCCGCCACCACGCCGCCGTACTGATTGCGCGTGGGTTCGTCCACCATGACCAGAATCAGGTAGCGCGGCTTGTCGGCCGGAAAAAAGCCGACAAAAGATGCCAGACGCTTACTGCCATACGTACCGGCCCGATGGTCGGCTTTCTGTGCCGTGCCGGTTTTTCCCGCCGCCTCAATGCCGTCAATGCGGGCGCGCTTGCCTGTGCCGTCGCTTTCTTCAACCACGTCGCGCATCATGCGCATGACCTCGCGCACAGTGGTCTGCGAGAAGACACGCTGCGGAACTTCCTCCACATTGTTGTCATCGCGCGTCAGGCGCAGCGGCTTGTAAACGCCGTTGTTCAGCAGCGTCAGATAGGCCTGGGCCATTTGCAGACCCGTGACGGAAATGCTCTGCCCGAACGATGTGGACATGATGTCCACCTCGCTCCAGTCGCGAGGGATGCGCAAAATGCCCTTGCTGTCGGCCACCGGCACATTGGTGCGCTGCCCGAAACCAAGCGCATGCAAGTATTTGTAAAACGTGGGCGCACCCATCATCAGGCCGATTTTAGCCATGCCGATGTTGGAAGAATAGCGCAGCACCTTGTTGGCGGGCAGCACCCCCTGACGGGAGGTGTCACGAATAGTGAAGTTTTTTGCCACCCACCGGCCGCTTTCGCAATCAATGGCGGTGCTGGTGCTGATTTTCTTTTCCTGAATGGCGGCGGCCATGACAAAAGGTTTGAAGGTTGAGCCAGGCTCAAGGGCGTCGGCCGCCAGACGGTTACGATACACGAGAGGGCTTGTGTCTTTGTAAATATTGGGATTGAAAAATGGGTACTGTGCCCAGGCCACAATTTCTCCCGAAGGCACATCCACCACCAGCGCGCCGCCCCAACGGGCGTCATAGTCACGCACGGCACGCGCCACGGCTTCTTCCACAATGAACTGCATCTGCACGTCGATGGTCAGCGTAAGGTCCTGACCACGCGGTTCGCTCTGCCCTTCTTCATGCAGGTAAAAGCGGCGGCCCATAGCATCGCGCTGCACTATCTGGCGGGTGGGGATGCAGCCCAGACGCGCTTCCATTGAACGCTCAATGCCCTCAAGCCCCTTGTCGTCCAGGCCCACAAAGCCCAACACCTGACCGGCCATATGCTTGAACGGGTAAACGCGGTCGTATTCCTTGGAAAGACCGATGCCTGCCAGATTGGTCTTGCGCACCGCCTCGGCGGTGAAGTCGTCAACCTTGCGCTTTATCCACACAAAACGGCGTTTCGTCTGAGAAAGGTCATTATAAAGCTTCTGCGGCTCGATGCCCAAAATAGGGCCAAGGGTGTTCGCCATGGCCTGAAAATCTTCAATTTCCTGCGGCCGGGCATAAACGGAGCGCGCCTCAATACTGCGGGCCAGCACCTGCCCGTTACGGTCAAAAATCATGCCGCGACGGCCGGTCACCAGCTCCGAGGCCATATGCTGCCGCCGTGCGCGCTCAGCCAGGCGCGGGCCTTCTATCATCTGAAGATACCAGGCGCGGCCCCAAAGGCCCGCCCACAGCAGACAAAAGACAACAACAACCATCCTGATGCGCACACGGCCCCAATCAACCTGCCCGGCCCACGCAAAGCGCGACTTGCCTTCGGGAGCCGGCGTCCGCATGCGATTGGAGACGCGTGTTTTTTTTTCGGCTCTGGGGGCATCTGTATGCCTGTTGGCCTTGCGCGAATTGAATTTGAACATGGCGAGTCCCGATGGCTTCCGGGTTGCCCCGGTTTTTACTGATAGTATTTATGTTGCCGTCTCCGGCCCGCGCATGTCCGGAACGGACGGGTACGGCTCGTCGGAGAGGTTTTATACGCGCAGGGCCTAGTGGCCTTCCATTCGGCGTATCTGCCCCGGCTTCGGCTCACGCATGGAAAATTCCTCGGCGCGGCGGCGCAGCTCATAGGGCGAAAGCAGGCGCTCTCTTTCCACTTCAAGCTTGGCGCGCAGGGCGCGCCGCTCGCGCATGGTGTTCTGCGCGATATTGATGAAATATGTGGTATCCATGCGCTCAATGTTGCTCCATACGAGCACAAGGCCCATGACCATACAGGCCAGCAAACCGAGCACCAGAAACAGCAGCCATCCCCTGCCGCCGCCAGGCTTCGCGGAAAGATTACGCTTCACGAGCCGGAATCCTCGGCAATCTTTTCAACCGCACGCAGCTTTGCGCTGCCCGCGCGGGAATTTGCCGCCAACTCTTCCGGCCCGGCCTGCAAGGGTTTTTTGTACAGAATGCGCACCTCGGGCTGATGCCCGCACACGCAACGGGGAATGTGCCTCGGGCAACGGCAGCCTTCGGCCCAGTGGCGCATGGCCTGCTTGACCATGCGATCCTCAAGCGAATGAAAGGTTATGACCGCCAGACGCCCGCCAATGGGCAACCATGCCAGTATCTGATCCAGAAAACGGCGCAGTTCGCCAAGTTCATCGTTAACAGCCATGCGCAAGGCCTGAAAGGTCCGCGTGGCGGGATGCCG
>NZ_JBAIYW010000377.1:0-4724 GCF_036763055.1 Desulfovibrio sp. 1214_IL3152
GAAGACGCCGCCGTGGGGCAGTACCGTCTGGATATTCGCCTGGCATCGGGCAAGCCCGGATCGAGCGGTCCGGTGCTCGGCGGCACATCCACCCGGGTGGAGGAGTTCCAGCCCGACACCCTGGCCCTGTCCACTTCCTTTGAGCCTGGCGCTCCCAAGGGGTGGATACGCACAGGCGCAGGGGCTTCTCCTGCCGTGGCGGCTGCCAGGCTGGACAACCTTTACGGGGAGCCGGCGGCCAATCACCGTATCCATACGGCTTTTCATGCCCGCAGGGGAAGTTTGCGCTTTCCGGGATACGAAGACTATGTTTTCTATGATCCTTCGCCTTCCGGCGCGCAGGACCAGTATATGGATCTGCCCGACGTCTTCACCAACAGCAAGGGAATGGCCCGCGTGCCTCTCCCGCTCGACAGGCTTCAGGGGAATACTTTTTACGGAACTTTGATGATTGACGGCTTTGAGCCGGAAGGCGGCAGGGCCGTGACCCGTCAGATGTCCGCCCTGTTTTCTCCTCTTGAGGTGGCTCTCGGCTACAAAGGTGAAGAGCAGGCCAACAATCTGGACTATGTGCCGCAAAACTCCCGTGCCTCACTGCGCCTTCTGGTGGTCAACGATGACCTTGCGCCGACATCCCTGCGGGGGGCCGAAATTGTTTTTTCAGCCCGCCGCTACGTTAATAGCCTGGTTACAGACGCACGGGGCGAATATCATTATGACGCCACGCCCGTGGATACGGAAATAACACGGCAGACCGTGAATCTGGAGCCGAAGGGTCTGTCCTGGGTCATGCCCACGTCCGAGGCCGGTGATTTTCTTGTGACCGTGCGTCAGGCAAACGGCAATATTCTGGCGCTTATTCCGTATTCCGTGGCAGGCAGCAGGCTGGCAGACCCGTCCGGGCTTTCCACAGGCTCGCTGGCGAAGGGCAACCTGCGGCTCAAGCTTGAAAAAGAACATTACAAAGCCGGTGAAACCATAAAAATGAGCCTTTCCACGCCATATGCGGGAACCGGGCTTATTACCATTGAAAGGGAAAACGTGCTGGCGCATGCGTGGTTTAGCGCGCAGGCCGGAGAAAGCGTGCAGGAGATACAAATTCCCGGGCAGTTTGAAGGACGTGGTTTTGTCAACGTGTCCTTTGTGCGCGCTCTGGATTCAGAAGCTGTGTATATGAATCCCCATACGTATGGGGTTGCGCCCTTTACCGTGGGCATGAGCCGGCGCGACATGGGCCTGAAGATCACAGCCCCCGAACGGGTGTTGCCCGGCGAAAAGGTAAAAGTGCGTCTGACATCACGCGTACCCGGCAAGGCTGTGCTTTTTGCCGTTGATGAGGGCGTGTTGCAGATCACCGGTTTTGCCACGCCGGATCCTTTGCGTGAGTTGCTCGGCGATCGCGCCCTTGACGTATCCACCATGCAGGCCCTTGATCTTCTTATGCCTGACCATGCAAGGCTGCAGGGCCGTATTCCCGGTTTTGGCGGCGACATAGCCGGTGCCGGGGGGCGTTTTCTCAATCCGTTCAAAAGGCGCGGCGAACCGCCGTTTGCTTTCTGGCAGGAAGTGAGTGTCGTCAATCCCGAAGGAGCAGAAATTATCCTTGACATACCGGCCTATGTAAGCGGGCGCATACGGATTATGGCCGTGGGCAGCACTCCGGTTTATGATGGCCGGTCCACTGCGGGAAGCGCCCGCGCCGATATGGAAGTGCGCGGCACGCTTATCCTGAAGCCGCTTCTGCCTCTGGCTGTGGCGCCTGGCGATGAGTTTGACGCGGCACTGGTCATCGCCAACACGGTGGAAGGCAGCGGCAAAGATGCCAAAGTGGCCGTAACTATGGACTGCGGGCCGGAACTGGTCTTCTTGAACGGCCAGAAGCCGCAGACCGTCGCCATCAATGAAAACGGCGAGGCTGTGCTGCGCTTTCGCATGCGGGCGCAGGATGTGCTGGGTTCCGCTGACGTGCGCTTTACCGCCACACTGGAAGGAAAGGGAGAAACAGGCGTCAGCGAGCGGAAGCAGAGTCTGTCCGTGCGTCCGCCCGCGCCGAGGGTTCGCACCGAGCAGGTCATTGCCCTTACAGGCGATACGGACGTGCCCGTGAACCGCGATCTCTATCCGTACGAGGCACAGGGGCAGGCCACAGTGTCGGCTCTGCCCGTTCTTGGGCTGCGTTCACTGCTGGCGCGGCTGGACACCTATCCCTATGGTTGTACCGAGCAGCTTATCAGCCGTGCCATGCCGTATGTGAGCCTGCTTACTGCGCCGGAACTGCGCAAACAGGCGCTCAGCAGCCCGCGCACTTCTCCGGAAATGCTCGCCAAACGGGGCAATGCCGTTATCAGCGCCGCGTTGGACACCATACGCAGTAACTTTGTTTATTATGACGGGGTAAGCCTCTGGCCCGGATCTTCGACCAATGATTTTGTAACCGCCTATGCCGGGGATTTTCTGCTCACCCTGCGGGAAAGTGGCGCTGCCACGCCTGAAGGGCTGACCAGAAACATTCTTGATGCGCTTGAAAATACGGTGCGCCGCTCTCCTGTGGATGTAAGTGACGGGCGCATCAAGGTTTATGGCGCATGGGTGCTGCTGCGCGACGGGCGCATCATGACGCAGGAAGTTGAGCGCCTTGAGCAGTGGTTCAGGGATAATACCGAAGGATGGGAAAATGACCTTGTGGCCGTGCTTCTGGCCGACTGCTACGACATGCTGCGCCTGAAAAGCCGCGCCGAACAACTGATGCCCACGACCTTCAGTATGGCGACAGGTGATTCCATGCTCGGACAGGGAGCGGCTGCGGCCCTGCATGCCACTGTGGTATTGCGGCATTTTCCTGAAAAGCGCCAGCAGGTGAACACGGATGTACTGCTGGACGAAGCCTTCAACACCACGGCAACCACTGTGGACATGGGGCTTATATCCCGTGCTCTGGTCATGATGGCAGGGCCGGAAGCATCCTCTCCCGAGGGGATTTCCCTGATCTGCACCAGTTATGCGCAGGGATTTTCCGCAACGGAGCAGCCGGACAGCGAACGCGCGTCCGTTCTTGCGCTTGATGCTCCGGGCTGCCTCAATTACCGGGTGAGTCTGCCCAGGGGCGACAGCGGCTGGAACCTGCACGTGGCGACCGAGGGCTTTGAACGCAAGCCGCTTGTTCCTGCCTCCAACGGCCTTGAATTGCAGCGGCGCTACGTCGACAGCCACGGAGAGACTGTCACCACAGCCAAGCTTGGTGACGTGCTTACTGTGGAGTTGAGTCTGCGTTCTCCTTCCCCGTATGCCAACGTGGTCGTGGTGGATTTATTGCCCGGCGGTTTTGAGCCTGTGCTCGAAAAAAACTCGACCTCGGCTCCGCAGGACGGGCTTATACGTCACGAGCGGCGCGAGGACAGGGGGATTTTCTTTGTAAACACCGGACCGCAGCCACGAACCTTCACCTATAAGGTCAGAGCCGCCACACGCGGGCGTTTTGTGCTGCCTTCGGCCGTGGCCGAGGCCATGTATGAACCCGCGACCAATGCCCGATTGGGCGGCGGCTATGTGGTCATTGAATAAAGCCCGCAATTGAAACACTGTTGAGAAACGGCCTCTGCCCGACGCGGATTTGTTATGACAGACGTGCCGGGCAGAGGCCATAAACATAGGCCGTATTTTTGAAGTAGTCCTTCAACTCTTTGTTTTTGCAGCGCAGAGCCTTGAACATCGGTAATTCTGAAACAGGTTTTTCTAAAAATATCCGTGTTTAAAAACTCTGCCTGATAAAAAGTCACGCTGCGGCCGGAAATACATGCAGCAAAACGAAATTAACACAATGGTCTCTATGGTTCCAGCGGCCTCACGGAAGGGGGAGCCTCCCGCCACGCCCGAGCGCACGGGTAAATTCCCTGCGGGCTTGGGCGGGCGTGTCTGGAAACGGATAATCCGCCCGGCAGGCTGGTATGTTGCCGTGCTTGTTGTCGCGCTTGGGGTGGCTTTGCTCTGGCTGCACTATGCGCCCTGCAAACATCCTCTGGACGGCATCAGCTTTTCGCGCGTGGTGTACGACAGCAAGGGCGGCCTCATGCGCTTAAGTCTTTCCAACGACCAGAAGTATCGCATACACACGCGCCTGTCGGATATTCCGCCCGCAGCCGTGGACTCTGTTTTGCGCTACGAAGACCGCTATTATTGGCATCATCCCGGAGTCAATGTGGCGGCTCTTGCCCGTGCGGGTGTCTCCCTGCTCACGGGGCAACGCCTTATGGGCGGCTCTACCATCACCATGCAGGTGGTGCGGCTGGCGCATGGCCTCGAAACAGGCAAAATCGGCGCAAAGCTGCGCCAGATTGTCCTGGCACTGCAACTGGAATGGCATTTCAGCAAGGAAGATATCCTTGAAGCCTACTTCAACCTTGCACCTTACGGGGGCAATGTGGAAGGTCTTGGGGCAGCGGCAATGGTCTATTTTCACAAAACGCCGGAACAACTCACTCCCGGTGAAAGTACCGCCCTTATGCTTGTGCCGCAAAACCCCGTGCGGAGGCGTCCTGCCAGCGACAACAAGCATTTCATGGCCGCGTTCAGCCGTTTGGAGTCTGTCTGGCATGGCCGTCAGGAGCACGCACCCCTGCGAGTATACGGTCCGGAAGACCTGCCCTTTACGGCCCCGCATTTGAGCGCTGAGCTTTTGCAGCAGCCGGACGGCGGCCGCAGCCTGCGTACCAC
Source organism: Desulfovibrio sp. 1214_IL3152 (assembly GCF_036763055.1). Classification (NCBI taxonomy): domain Bacteria; kingdom Pseudomonadati; phylum Thermodesulfobacteriota; class Desulfovibrionia; order Desulfovibrionales; family Desulfovibrionaceae; genus Desulfovibrio; species Desulfovibrio sp. 1214_IL3152. The sequence continues at coordinate 4,711 of NZ_JBAIYW010000377.1, forward strand.
GCTTGACCCGGCCA
>NZ_JBAIYW010000433.1:0-4707 GCF_036763055.1 Desulfovibrio sp. 1214_IL3152
TGGGCCTGAGCATGGCCGATGAGCGCCGGGCGCTGGCCGCTGCCAATGCCTACCTGCCCAAGGGCCAGATAGAGAGCGAACAGAACTACTGGCTGGTGGGGGCCAACGACCAGTTGCACAAGGCGGACGACTACCGGTCGCTTGTTGTGGGACGCAAGGGCGACAAGGTTATCCGCCTCGAAGATGTGGCGCAGGTCAAAGACAGCTCCCAGGACGTGCGCAACATGGCGGTGTCCAACGGCCAGCCGGCCGTGCTGCTTATCGTGTTTCGCTCACCCGGCGCCAATATCATCGAAACTGTGGACAGGGTGAAGGACATGCTGCCCCAGTTGCGCTCCTGGCTGCCCGAAAGTGCGGACCTGAGCCTGCGCATGGACCGTTCGCTGACCATCCGCGCGTCTTTGCACGAGGTGGAAAAAAGCCTGATGCTGGCAATGGCGCTGGTGGTGCTGGTGACCTTTCTTTTTTTGCGCAACGGCCGGGCCACCTGTATTCCGGCGGTGGCGGCTCCTGTGTCACTTATCGCCACGTTCGGGGTCATGTACCTGTGCGGTTACAGCCTGGACAATCTTTCGCTCATGGCGCTCACGGTTTCCACCGGCTTTGTGGTGGATGACGCCATCGTGGTGCTGGAAAACATTGTCCGGCGGCTGGAGCTTGGTGAAAGCCCCATGCGGGCCGCTCTGCGCGGGGCGAGGGAAGTGGGCTTTACCGTTGTTTCCATTTCCCTTTCCCTTGTGGCGGTGTTTGCTCCCATTCTTTTTATGGGCGGCGTGGTGGGGCGACTGTTCCGGGAATTTTCTGTGGTGCTGACCACGGCGGTGCTGGTATCCATGGTGGTTTCGCTGACCACAACGCCCATGATGTGCGCCAAACTGTTGCGGCCCATCAGGCCCGGCGGCTCCACATCGGGCCCCATATCCGGCCAGACATCCGGCCAGACATCCGGCCAGACAGATGATTCCGCCCCTGATTCCGTTCCTGCCGCGGCTGAAATTCCTGCGGTGGCCCCAAAATCGGGCGTGCGGGCAAAAAATCGTGTGTGGAATGCGGTACGACGTCTCCTGTCGGGCTTGGGCGACGCCTGGGGCAAAGTGCTTGCGGGGATGCAGTCCGGCTATGCCCGCAGCCTGCCGGTGGTGCTGCGGCATCCGCGCCTGACCATGCTTGTTCTGCTGCTTGTGGTGGCCGCCAATGTGTGGATGTATATCATTGTGCCAAAAGGCTTTTTTCCCATGCAGGACACAGGCGTGATCATGGGCGGCATCCGCGCCGATCAGAGCGCGTCGTTCCAGGCCATGCAGAGCAAACTGGCAAAGCTTGTGGAAGTTATCCGTGCCGATCCGGCGGTGCGGCAGGTTTCGGCCCATATTTCCGGCGGCCGTGGCGGCGGCGGGGTGTTCATCGCCCTCAAGCCTCTGGACGAACGCAAGGTTGACGCGCAGGCCGTGCTCGGCCGCTTGCGCGGCAAGCTTTCCGGCGAGCCTGGTTTGCAGATTTTTCTGCAGCCCGCGCAGGACATCATGATGGGTGGGCGCGGTTCGCGCTCGCAGTATCAGTACACCCTGCAGGCCGACAATCTGGACGATCTGCGCACCTGGGGACGCCGCATGCAGCAGGCGCTGGCGGACGTACCCCTGTTCAAGGATGTGGACAGCGATATTGAAGAACGTGGCCTGCAAACCATGGTTACGGTCAATCGAGATGCGCTGGCGCGGCACGGTTTGAGCATGAAAGATGTGGATTCGGCTCTGGGCAATGCCTTTGGTCAAAGCCAGGTCTCCACCATCTATCGAGACAAAAACCAGTACCGTGTGGTGTTGGAATACGGTGAAAACTGGCTGGAAAGTGAAGAGGCTCTGGGCAAGGTCTACCTGTCCGGCAAGGACGGACTGGTGCCATTGCTTGGCGTGTCCAACGTGGCGCCGTCGTTTGCGCCTCTTTCGGTTTCGCATCAGGGGCAGTTTGCGGCCGTGACCCTGTCATTCAACCTTGCGCCGGGGGTGGCCCTTTCGCAGGCGCAGGAGGCCATCGAAGAGGCGCGGGTACGGCTCGGCATGCCGTCTTCCATTGTGGGCAGTTTTCAGGGAACTGCCAAAATGTTCAGCGATACGGCGGGCAATCAGGTCGTTCTCATTCTGGCGGCGCTGGCGGCGCTGTATATTGTGCTCGGCGTGCTGTACGAAAGCCTTATCCATCCTCTGACCATCCTTTCAACCCTGCCCTCAGCAGGGGGAGGAGCCTTGCTGGCCCTCATGCTGTTCAAGATGGAGTTCAGCGTTATTGCCCTTATCGGCGTGCTGCTGCTCTGTGGCATCGTCAAAAAGAACGCCATCATGATGATCGACTTTGCTCTGGAAGCCTCGCGCAGCCGCAAGCTGCCGCCGGAAAAGGCCATCTATGAGGCATGCCTGCTGCGTTTCCGTCCCATCATGATGACCACGGCAGCGGCAATTCTTGGTGCTGTGCCGCTTGTCATCGGGCAGGGCGACGGCGCCGAGATACGGCAGCCTCTGGGCGTGACCATTGTGGGGGGGCTGCTCATGAGCCAACTTTTGACGCTGTACACCACCCCTGTGGTCTATCTGTGCCTGGACCGCGCACGTCTGCGCATCCGCCGCTGGTGGTGGCGTGTGCGTTACGGAGAAGCTGTGGCGGGCAGGTTGCAGGTTTTGAGCAGAAGGACATAGGGCATATTCATAACTTCCTTTCCCCAGTGTCCAGAGCAATCTCAAGGTAAAACTGCTTTTAATCTGTTCCAGAGCAGTTTACGAATGAAATGAGTTAACTGCCCTGCAAGGATTTTCAGGAAAACCCTTGCCACGAAATGCGCGCAGGCAGGCTTTTGCCTGCCGTAAGCGAGCATTTCAAGTGTTAAATGCTCTCTGACGAACCCTCGCCAATGCTATTGCCCCCCATCAGGTAGATAAAGCAAAAAGCCCACTAGGGGCTGTCTCTAAATAATTCTTTTGTCCAACTGGCTGCGTCAAAAGGCTTTTTTTACTCCAGTCATGTGCCGCAAAAGTACACTCCTTTCGTAAAAAAAGCCTTTTTCCTTGCCCTTGGCGCAAAATCATTTATTTAGAGACAGCCCCTAGGCTGAAAATTTGAAAATTTGAAGGGGGTTTTGTACGTATCCAGGATGGTTGGAGAACGTGGCGGCAATTGCGGGGCAAACCCGCAAGCGCTGAACAAGGTGCGGGCGTGAAGAGTTTGCATTACATGTGTAAGCCGAGAATGCCGAATATGTTTCCTGCCATGTAAAGGGCAAAAATTGGGAAGAATTCATGTAAAAACACACACATGAAAAATATGGTCAGGGGTATTTTAATGAGGGCGGCGTAACCAGCGGCATGCCGAAACCCTAACAGATAAATCCCTGCTGATAATAGCATGACAACTGCCGTCCACTGCAATGCATCTGTAATTTGCCGTATAAGAAAAAAATCCAGAGACTCAAGGTGTAAATATCTTTGTATGTTGTGCGCATCGACAGGATTAATGGAAACCCAAAAAAAACTCAAAAAAGCCAGTATATATATCCAGAAACAGCGCTCCAGCCGAAATGTTTTCAGGCAAGCGACTGTGCCCACAAAACTCGCAGTAACAACAGCAACACTAGTGACAGCAGAAACCGTGCTGTTGATGTTCGCTGATGCCCATAAACTTGCTACAGCCCATAGGGTGAGCAAACATAGCGGCCAGTGTCGCAGCCAGAAAACCAGAATTGCCTTGGCTGTAGAGTTTACCACGTCTTCAATGTTCATAGGCCAATCCTTGGGGGTGCCGTAAGCTTTGCTGTATTGATGCCGAAAGTGGCGGAGTCAGCGCTGGCTGTTGTTGATAGAGCAAAAAGCAGAGCCAAGGAATACTGGGGGGTATCTGCTCATGAGTATGCATTTAAATAATTTTTAGCTTAAGGAAGAATAGCTTGCTCATTTACGTTTGCTTTTAACAGCACGTTCTGACAGGGCAAAGCCCCGGCGGCACAGAACCGCCGGGGCTTTGCTCACACAGGAATGCCAAAAATGCCACATGAATACATCACCAAGATATACCATATGAGCATGAAAATCGGCTGCAGGAAGACGTACATGAAAAAGAGGGTCAGGGGTATTTTAATAAGGGCAGCAGGGCTGACGGTATGGCTGAATCGCAAAAAATACATTCCTGAAGACAACAGTGCTACTATCCCTGTCCAAAGTACAGCTTCTACGACCCGGGATACCAAGTTTTCGTTAAATGTTTCCAGGTGTAAAACGTTCTGCAATTCATTTGATTCTATATCGGCGAAGAAGAAAGCGATAATGCCAATAAAAACAAGTGTGTATATCCAGAAGCAGCGCTCAAGGCGAAATGCCTTCAGGCAAACAACTGTAGCCACAAAGCTCGCGGCAAAAATAATTCTGCTCACGGAGTCGTTATTGTCCAAGAAATCCAGCACGGCGCACAGAGTGAGCAAACATATCGGCCAGTGCCGCAGCCAGAAATCCAGCATTGCCTTGGCTGTAGAGCTTACCACGTCTTCAATGTTCATAGGCAGGTCCTTGGAAGCAGATTTATGTCCGCCGTAATCTTCGCAATATCGGCTCCATAATGGCCGGGGCCAGCCGCAGGCACAAAGGCAAAAAAAGCAGCATAAAGGCGCAGCCGCCCAGGCCGAGCGCCAGCAGGGCCGCCCACAGGGCATGCAGGCCAAGATCAGCC
>NZ_JBAIYW010000256.1:0-4692 GCF_036763055.1 Desulfovibrio sp. 1214_IL3152
CCGCCGTGTTCCGCGTATCATTCCGCCGCCGTGGGCGTTCGCCCTGCCCCGGCCCGCAAGGCTCCGGGCGTGCTATGCTTTAAATCTGTTGTCTGGAAGGTGAACGATGGGTCTGCGCTGGCGCCTGATCTTGGCTTCGTTGGTATTTCTTGTTTCTCTTGTGTACGCGCTGCCGAGCGTACCCGTTATCGGGCCTGCTCTGGAGCGCGTTTTGCCGTCCAGCAAGATCAACCTTGGTCTTGACCTCAAGGGCGGCATACATCTGACTCTGGGCGTGGACGTGGCCAAGGCCGTGAGCAATTCCCTGGCTCTGGCCGGGCAGGATTTGCGCCGCATGGCCCAGGATGAAAAAATCATTGTGTTGCGCCCCCGCGTTGTGGGCGGCACAAACCTTGAATTCATTTTGCCCCGTGCTGAAAACGAGAGCAAGCTGCGCGAGATTCTTGCCCGCCATTTCCCCCAGCTCAACGTGGCGCAGCCCCAGGAGGGCGAAGGCGGCCAGTTGCGCTATGTGGCCCACTTTACCCCGGCCGAGGTGAAAAGGCTTGAAGACATGGCCCTTGACCAGGCCCTGCGCACCATCCGCAACCGCATTGACCAGTTCGGCGTGGCCGAGCCGGACATACGCAAGCAGGCCGGCAATCGCATTCAGGTGCAGCTGCCCGGCATTTCCGACCCGCGTCGCGCTGTGCAGATCATCGGTCAGACCGCTCACCTGGAATTTCATCTGGTTCGTGACGATGTGGACCCCGGCAAGGCCGTGCTGCCCCCCGGCGTTGTGGTTCTGCCCATGCTTGAAAAGAATCCCGGTCAGCCGGCGGCCGAAGGTCGCATTGCCGTTGAAAAAGACGCCATGCTCACCGGCGAGGACGTAGCCGATGCCCGCCCCGCCTTTGACAATATGAACCAGTCCTATGTGACCATGAGTTTCAACGCACGCGGGGCGCGCATTTTTGAGCGTGTAACCGGCGAAAGCGTGGGGCGCCGCATGGCTATCGTGCTGGACGGCAAGGTGTATTCCGCGCCGGTCATCCGCGAGCGCATCGGCGGCGGCAAGGCCAGCATTTCCGGCAATTTCACCACTGCCGAAGCCCAGGATCTGGCAATTGTGCTGCGGGCCGGTTCGCTGCCTGCGCCTGTTTCCGTGCTTGAAGAACGCAGCGTCGGCCCCTCCCTTGGACAGGAAGCCATCGACAGCGGCATCAGGGCGGCCCTGGTGGGCGCCGCCGCCGTCATCCTTTTCATCGGCTTCTATTACGGCGTCAGCGGGCTCATTGCCGACCTCATGCTGTGCTTCACCATGCTTATCGTCATGGCGGGCATGGGCGCGTTCGGCGCTACCCTGACCCTGCCGGGCATTGCGGGCATAGTGCTGACCATAGGCATGGCGGTGGACGCCAACGTGCTTATTTACGAACGAATACGCGAAGAACTGCGGCTGGGGCTTACGCCACTGGCGGCAGTGCGCGCGGGTTTTGACCGTGCCATGGTTTCCATTACGGACGCCAACCTGACCTCCATCATTGTCACGGTCATTCTGTACCAGTTTGGCACAGGCCCCATCAGAGGCTTTGCGGTAACCCTGGGGCTGGGCATTGTTGCCTCCATGTTTACGGCCATCTTCGTTTCGCGGGCCATTTTTGAAGAATGGGCGCGCCATTGCGGTCCCAAGGGCCTGAGCATATAGCGCGCCGGGAGGCTGTCATGAGTTTTACCTTTATCAAGCACGATACAAATATCGACTTCATAGGCAAACGCTACTGGGTTTACGGCATTTCCGTGGCCCTCATCCTTATAGGCGTTATTTCGGCCATCTGGGGAAACGGCCTCAAGATGGGCATCGACTTTGCGGGCGGCGTTATCGTTCAGGTGCAGTTTCAGGAGCCTGTTGCCGATGAGGCCCTGAAAAAGGGCCTGGATATTCCGGCTCTGCCCGGCATCAGCACACAGCGCTTCGGTGAGGGCGGGCGGGATTACCTGCTGCGCTTCAGCAGCGCTGAAAATGCCGATGCCACGCACTTGCGCACCTCGGTCATTGACGCGCTGGCGGCGACTTTCCCCGGCAATGCCGCCGAAATCGTGCGCCTTGAAATTGTCGGCCCCAAGGTGGGCGCGGACCTGACCAATAAGGCCCTGAGCGCGCTTTATTATGCAATCCTGCTGATTGCGGTCTATATTTCAGGCCGTTTTGAACAGCGCTGGATGGCGGGCGCCATCATGGCAGGAGCCTTGTGGGGCGGCATCTATCTGGCTGGCCTTACCGGGCTGAGCATGGGCTGGCTTGTGCTGGTGGCCCTGAGCATAACGGTGCTTGTCTGCTTTGTGTTGCGGCTCAATTTTGCCCTGGGGGCAGTGGTGGGCCTGGTGCATGACGTAGCCATCACCGTGGGCCTGCTGTCGTTACTTGACGTGGAAATCGACCTTAACGTCATGGCGGCCCTGATGACGCTGGTGGGCTTTTCGCTCAACGACACCATCATCATTTATGACCGGTTGCGCGAAAACCTGCGCGCCACGCCGGAACTGGATATGGCCCATCTTATCAACAAGAGCGTCAACCAGACGCTTTCACGCACCATCCTGACCAGCGGCACGACATTCCTGTCCACACTGGCGCTTTATCTGCTTGGCGGCGGCGTCATTCATGACTTTGCGCTGACCATGCTTATCGGCGTGGTGGTGGGTACGGCTTCGTCCATCTACGTGTCGTCCGCCATCCTTCTGGGCTTGGGCAATACGGACTTTTACGTGCGCCTGGTGCAGAAGAAGGACACCTACGAACGGCCGGGAGAGCACGGCGTGGTCTAGCGGCCATCATAATACACACCAAAGCTCTGGCCCCCGCATGAAGATGCGGGGGCTTTTTGCATGAAAAATCCGCGGGGCGGAAAGTGCTGTGACGGATGATGAATCCTGATGCGTCCCGGCCATTGCCCGCGCGGCGGAAGGCTCGGAGGAAATAGAAAAGGCCGCAATCGCTTGCGGCCTTTATGGTCAGGCAGATGTCCTGCCCTGCTGCTGGACTACCAGCGGCGGGGAGCGGGACGGCGTTCTTCGGCCTTGTTCACGCGAAGAGCGCGGCCGCCAAAGTCCATGCCGTTGAGGGCAGAGATGGCGTTCTGCGCTTCGTCGTCTTCCATTTCCACAAAGCCAAAGCCGCGGGCGCGGCCGGTTTCGCGGTCAGAGATCAGTTTGACGGAAAGGGGATCACCGTGAGCGGAAAAAAGATCGCGCACAGCGTCTTCGGTGGCGGACCAGGGCAGATTGCCGACATAGATGGAAGTAGCCATTTAGAGACTCCGTATTGTGTTCTGGGTGCAGACTTTCCGCTTGAAGCCTTACACCCGTGTAAAGTCTCTGGCAAAAAAAATACTGGACCCAATAAGTGAACAGACTCTACGAAGGGTATTGGGGCATGTCAAGCGAAACACGCAGGAAAACGGGGAAAAGCATAAGGATAATGCATCGTGACAGCAAAAAGGGCCATGAATTGCCATATTCCGCACTGCTTTTGGCTGCGGCAAGGGCTGGCGTGGCCCGCCATGCCCCCTTCTGGCAAATGTCGCCTTGGGCGGCGCAGCGCACTGCGGCAATAATTTAGCGTAACACTATGAAATCAATCGGGGATAAAGGACTGTTTCGGCTTATGGCAGCATCTGGTGGCGGCAGGTTGCCGTTTCGTTTTGCGGCACAGCCGCTGAGCGGTCTGCCCGGCGCGGAAAGAAGCCGGCAAAAGGGCCGCCAGGTGTGCACACGCTGGCGGCCCGTACGGAGTTGGGCAGATATCAGATGGCTTGGGCAACCTGATCAGGCATCTCAACAGGATGGAATCGGATCAAATCAAATGGACCCGGATCAAAGCTGAACAAATCTGGTTAAATGTGATCAACGTTGGTCAGACAGCGTCGACAGGGCGGGATCAAGCCATCTCGCGGGGATATGCCCGGAACCTGATCAGACCGGCAGCATGCCGCCGCGCACCGCCATCGGCGTCGGCAAAAGCGCTGTCCCGTAGCTTATGGTTTGAAGGCTTCAATGGAAAGGCTGACCACATAATCCGCCAGGTCTTCCCCCTGGGGAAGAAGGGCCGCTATTTCAGCGTAGAGCGGGTCGTTCCAGTCCTGCATGCTTTGCACATAGCCTGGTTTCGGCGTGAGTTTTATGTCGGAGAATCCGGTTTTTTCAAGCAGGGCAGCGCTGGCGTCCACCAGAATGGCTCCTGCTACGCAGCCGACCAGTGCGGCCGCCAGAGCACGGATATTGTCGGGCAACGGCTTGAGCAGCGCCAGATCGGAAACCGCCGCCTTGCCGCCCGGCTTGAGCACGCGAAAAATTTCGCGCCAGACCTGGGCCTTGTCCGGCGAAAGATTGATGACACAGTTGGATAAAACCACATCCACGCTGTTGTCTGCCGCCGGCAGGTGCTCGATTTCTCCCAGCCGGAACTCCACGTTGTCCAGGCCGGTGGTTTCCCGGTATGACGCGATGTTTTTCCTCGCTTTGGCGAGCATCTCCGGGGTCATGTCCACGCCGATGACACGACCCGCAGCCTTGACGCGCTCCCCGGCCTGAAAAACGTCAAAACCGCCGCCGCTGCCGAGGTCAAGAACAGTTTGCCCCTCCCGCAGGGCCGCCAAGGCAACCGGGTTGCCGCACGAAAGCCCCATGTTGGCCCCTTCGGGAAGCCGATCA
>NZ_JBAIYW010000485.1:0-4690 GCF_036763055.1 Desulfovibrio sp. 1214_IL3152
AAAAGATCAGCGCAATGGCCGGGCGGTCACAGGCGAGGACTTGCGCGATCTGGTGCTCAAGGCCCGCAGGGAAATGGCCGACGGCAGCGCCCCCCATGCCCGACGGGCGGTTTTTCGCGCGGTACACAAGCTGCTCATGGAATCCGGCACAGGCAACAGTGAGCAATCTGCATAAAAATGCAAAAATCCTGCATAAAATGCTTGACCATAAACCAGGTATGAGCTAAAAGCATTTTTCGTTACAACGCCCTTGTAGCTCAGTCGGTAGAGTGCATCCTTGGTAAGGATGAGGTCAGCAGTTCAATCCTGCTCAAGGGCTCCATGAAATCAATCAAAGGTTACTGTCTCGGCAGTGACCTTTTTTTGTCTGCGTGCCTTTTCTGTGCCGTTGCAACCTGTCTTGCCTGCGCTCCGCCGCATTGGGGGGGGCCAATTGCCCTGCCCCCCCGCCTGCACTGTGGCGGCAACCTGTCGCGCCATACAAAAAAACGCCCCCTCCATCAGCACAGCCACCACCCTTCACGGCAACGCTCCCCCGCACGGGAGGGCAACGGCCCAGCAGGAGGCCCTGCCGCCCTACGCAGCATGCTTTATTTGACAACCTATTGACTTTCCAAAAATTTTTATTAAAAAACCCTGAAGATAAACTAGGCTCTAGCAAGTCAGAAATGGCCTTTTATAAAGGCGTAGCGGGAAACTGCTGGAACTTCTGCCTACAGGAGAGATGTTTTGCGCGCTTTTCGCCCTGCGATCAGCGGCGCACAGCAGACGGCATATGCCTGCCCTTGCGATTTTTTTCACGGCTCGCGCAGCGTAATACCGCCGCATGGCGACAAGAAAATGTATCGCAGCAAGTTCATGTGACATGAGATTATACATCTTTTTTTACTGACCGCCGCCTGCCTCCTTCTTCCTGTTTTCAATCATGCCGCCCTTTGGCCGCAGAGATTGCCTCCAGAAAATTCGCCCACGTTTTTCCGGCCGATTCTGGCGCTGCTGCGAAAGCACAATTTTACGTGCGCATCTGCCTTGCGGCTTTGACCGTTCACACGGCAAGCCGTTGCGCTGAGCACGGAATTGCAGGCCGTGCATGGCCTGAAAAGCATTGAGGTCTACAGCGAAGGCAAACCTGTAAGCAAAGAAGAGTTCAATGACACCACGGATGCCGTCACCTATACCTTTGAGGCCAAGCCCGAAAAGGACACCTGGTACAACTTCGTAGTAATGGACGGCAAGGGCCGTTACGCCGTCACCAACCCTGTTTGGGTTGAAGTGAAAAAATAGGCAGCGGCCAGACTGTGACGCAACAGGCCCACGCGGTGACCACGCCGCGTGGGCCTTACTCATGCCATGCCGCAAAAAAGCGAAAATGCCCGGCTGGCCGGGCATTTTCCACACACGATGGCATCTCTTCCATATCATGTCAGACAATAAAAGTACCGGGCCATTGCCGTCTCGGGCGCTTGTATCATCCTGACTGGCGACCTGCGCGAAGCAGGCCGCGCTGACGCAAAACGGCTCACCGCAACAACGGTCAGCCGCTCTGCCGGAAACCTATTTCATGTCTACGGCCTTGACCCAGATGACGGCGTCCTGAGAAAGCTCCTTGCCCTGATATTCCTTGTCCGGGCCTACGCCAAGCGCGGCAAAGCCCCACCAGCCGGACTTGGGAATGCCGAAGGTCAGATAGCCCTGATCATCGGTAAAGATGGTCTGGGTAACAAACGCATCGTGCGGGTACTTGACTGTGCCCTTCTTGGTCATGGCATTGGCCTTGAGGTCGGGCATGTGGTTCATGTATTCCACTTCCACCTCGGCATTGGGCACGGGCTTGCCGCCGGAAAGCACGCGCGCCTTGAACACGTTGCCGGTCCACACGCCATAGGGCTTGATCAGGGGCACGATTTCGCAGGGCAGGCCCAGCGCGGTGTGCCAGTTGCCGGGAATGCCGCCCACGTTGACCACCAGCTTGGTGATCTGCTGCATGTAAACGTCTTCTTCTTTTTCAAGATAGTAGCCGGGAACCATCACAAAGGTGTAGTCGCCCATGGAGCGCATGTCTTTGCGGGGAATCAGGGCCGAAAAGGCCGGGCCGGAGGATTCGGGATTTTTCCAGGTAATGGGCTTCAGCGTGCTCTTGAGGTCGATTTTTTTCGGCTCGTTTTCGCCACGCTGATACATGGCATAAAACTCCTTCACTCCGCCCATATCCATAGTGTGTCCGGCTTCGGCCGGGTGGGTGAAGACAATGCGGACGTCGAGGTCGCCGGGTTCGCTTTTCGCCACTTCCGGCGTGTACATGACCATGAAGTGCGCCTGGGCGGGTACGGCCATCAGGGCCAGAAGCCCGGCGAAGATCAGGGTTTTGATGCTTTTCATAAAACCTCCAATAGAATTTGAATTTCAAAGTCTATAGTTTATGACAAAAAACGGTCGCAATGCGGCCTGCCGCACAATTTCACCTTGAAACTGTCCCACCGTCGGCGTGAGCAGACGGCTGCCACGAAGGCGTAAACCTGGTTATTTACGGCTCAAGCGCTATCTGCTTACTCTGTTCGGCGCCCTCCCGAGCGCCCTGACGCCTTGAGACGTACATCTTAAAGCAAAATGGCTTACTGAACGATCTTGGAGCCGTCCACTTCCACCTTGTGGCCGTCACCGGCGTCAAAAATGACCTTGTACGCGCCCTCGGGCTTCTTGAAGTTATATTCGCTGTCTTTGTTCATCTTGCCTTCAAGCAGGGTCTTGCCGCTGCCGTCCACCACCTGCATTTTCACGCCGGAAGCCGAGGAACCGTCAGAAAAGCCGCCTTCGCAGGTTATGGTTCCGTCGCCGTTGTCAAAGCAGCTGCACAGGGGGCTGTGCGCCAGGGCTGCGGTAGCAAAGAGCATGGTCAGGCCGAGCACTGCGGCCAGAAAAAGATTTTTCATCATATCCTCCTTAAGATGTTATGCCGTGACCGGCTTTTTGGCGTCCAATTTTTTTCTGCTTTCAGGTTCGGGTATCATGCCCATCACAATGGTCAGCGCCACGCACAGACCGTAAAAAATCCACATGGCCTGCCAGCCTGAAAGCCCCAGCAGCGTACCGCCGGTAAATACCAGCGTAGCCACCGCCAGCCCCAGGCAGGTCTGATAAAAGATGGAAAAAAGCATCCAGCCCGTGGAATTGGATTGCAGCCGCACCATGACGGAGGTGGGTACGCAGGGCGGATACAGGGCCATGAACAGCATGAGCGCCAGGGCGTGCAACGGGGTAAAGCCGGTAGCGTCCTCACGCATGCTGTCCTGCACGGGGGCGTCGCCATCAAGGCCGTAAATGGCCCCAAGGGTTGCCGCGCTGTTTTCCTTGGCCGCAAAGGCCGAAAGCAGGGCAATATTGATCTTCCAGTTAAAGCCGGCATGGCGCGTTACCGGTTCCAGAGCCTTGCCCGCCATGCCCAGGGCGCTGTGCTCAAAGGTTTCTTCGCGCAGTTCGCGGCGCAACTGCTTGCGCGCGCCCATCAGCTTGCGCAGCGCAGGGCGCAGGGCCTTGCCGTCCTCTCCCACAGCTCTCACAATGGTGAAATAGAGCGGGCTTTTTTCCTGAAAGGCCGCATCAATCTTGTCCGAGGCGTCCTGATCCGTCACGCTGCGCTTGGCATCCTTGAGGGCTTCTTCAAACAAGAGCAGGGGCGTCACGTCATCCAGGGTGAACTGCCCGGCCAGCCCGGTCTTGTCCACGGCCTTGACAAAATCGCTCATGGCTTTTGCGGACTTTTTCTCGTACACGGCCATGCGCTCTTCCCCAAGACCGGGAAAGTTGATGAGCGCAAAGATGACCACGGCCACGGCCAGCACCACGGTGAAGATCTTGCGCACAAATATCCACACCCGCTCAATGGCGCGCGAAAGCACGCCCCTGATGGTGGGCAGGTGATAGGGCGGCATCTCCATAATAAAGGGCGCGCTGGGCTTGCCCCGCAACAGGGTAAGCGAAAGGGCCTTGGACACGGGAAGCGCCATGAACAGGGTGATGGTGGCAATGAAAAACATTGCCATGCCGCTGTTGGCGGCAAAGTAGGCGCTGATCAATATGAGATACAGCGGAACCTTGGCCAGACAGTTCATCATGGGCGCAATGAGAATGGTAGCCAGGCGGGCCTTTTCGTCCGGAATGGCCCTGGTAGCCATGACTGCGGGGATGGCGCAGCCGCCCACATACACGCCGCCAAGGATAAGCGGCAGCGTGGATTGCCCGTGCAGGCCGAAACGTCGAAAGGCGCGGTCCAGAATAAAGGCCATGCGCGGCATGTAGCCACTGTCTTCAAGAATGGCGATAAGTGCAAAAAGAAGAAAGAATATGGGCAGATAATTAAGGATGGCCGTAACGCTGCGCATGACCCACACGCCCAGCGAACGCAAGAGCGGGTCTTCAAGAAAGCCGGACGCGGGCAAAAAACCCGCCAGGGCATTCTGGGCATTGTCCCACAGGGGCCAGATCATGGCCGCCACATCCCCGCCGAATACGATTGATATCTGATACAGAACCAGCAGAATAGTCAGCAAGATGAGCGGGCCGAAAAATCTGTGGCAAACAAACCTGTCCGTTTTGTCGGAAAGGCTTGTGGTTCCCTGCGCGGGCAGGCTCACATGCCGTGAGGCCAGCGCGGCAGCCGTGCGGTGTCGGGCAAAGGCCACGTGCCGTTCGG
>NZ_JBAIYW010000633.1:0-4664 GCF_036763055.1 Desulfovibrio sp. 1214_IL3152
GGCGGGCGCGAAGCCGAGCCCGTCCATAAGCTGGGGGCCGTCGGAAAAGGCGGCGTTTTCAGTGCGGTAGTCAAGGCCGCCGAGGTGGTCGAGGCCTGAGGTCAGAGTGGAATCGCCATGTTCAGCATAGTGCGAAGAGCGTTCCACAGGGGTCGGGCCAGCCGCAGGGCTGAGGTCCGGGCCGAGGGCGCTGAAAAATTCTGCGCCGGAAATGACTTTGCCAGCGACTTCAAATTCAGGAATGTTTTCGGCATGGTAGCTGGTGTAAAAGTCATCAATGCGGATGGCCGCGCCATCTTCGAAAGTAAATACCAGCGAATTGCCATCGCGCGACATGGTCGCGTCGCCCGTTGGAAATTCAAGGGCGTACGTTGCGTTTTGGTCCGTTGCAATGACTATGGTTTCCTGCCCTTGGACAGGTCGTGAAAGATTGATAGTAGGCATGGAGCCTCCATGATGAGCTTGTATCTATTGATAGGCGGCAACGCTCGGCAAGAGCATTCCGAAAGCGAGGAAGGAGAGGTATGTAGGCGTATTGCTTACGTCTCTAAGGGGTCGGGACCCCTCTGACTCTAGGAAAGAGTGCATCGCGGTGAGGCATGTGGGTGAATCAGCGAATTGTGATTCACGATCTGGGAAGAACCCATCCCTTTTTTGATAATGCCTGTTATTAGGACTGTCAATGGTAAAAATCAGAATATGTGATATTTTTATGGCATGTCTCCTTTATGAAGTCTAACATATAACTATAATATATAATTTATTATTTATTTTAGCGGCAGCGATTCTTGATTATGTGGGGCGATTTTATATCTGTTTATATATTATTTTGAAGCTGCTGATAAGACATGAGAAATAGCTCTGTTTAGCGCCTTGCAAATTCTATTCATCGGAAGAAGGAACAGGCAGTATTTTTATCATATATTTTTATTTTATAGAGATATATTTATTATTTATAACGAAAAATAATGTGTTCAATGTGCGAAAAGCATAAAAATTTGATGCGTGTTTTACTGTATTGCTGGGATATCTGCGTTGATTATCACCATGTATGCAAAAAAATTTTACTCAAATAAAATTTTTATTTTAGAAAAATATTCTAAATTTTACTTTATAGATCATTAATATAGTTATAACTACAGTAGAAAATTCTGACTGTCGGGCCAGCAAAAAAATGAGAAATGCCCTTTGCGCAGACCGGGCATTTTGGTGAAGTTGCGTGATTGGCCAGAGAAGCTGTGGTATAAGCATGAGAATCTTTGATCCCACGCATTAACATTGCAGGATTGATTGAAAAACATTGACGTGGCACAGTGGTAATGCAAGCATATTCTGCGAGAATTTCTGGGCGAAGAAGTAAACTCTTACTTGCATAAAGCTCTGACGCATCAAGGTAGTCTCAGGTTATGGTGGTTTTCATCGCCGATATAGCTCATTGTTGATATGGGGGTTGCAGTGCGTTTTTGTATTGCCATTTTCTTTTTTCTTGCTTCAATCTGTGTAGGCGATATTACCGCATACGCAGGGCAAAATTCACTGCATGCAAAAGAGGAAAGTGCAACATGCAATCAGAATGATATTGCTCTTGAATTAGACCGCGCGCAGTTGCCTGAAATACGCAAGGCTGCCGAAAGCGGTTCTGCCCAGGAGCAATATATTCTTGGCTGCTTCTATATGACAGGCATTGGTGTGCAGAAAAATCCTGCAGAAGCTGTCCAGTGGTGGAGCAAGGCTGCCAGCCATGGCTATGCAGAAGCCCAGGCTTTTTTGGGTTCCGCATATATGCAAGGCTCCGGCGTGGGCAAGGACGCTGCCACAGGCGCAGCATGGCTCCGTAAGGCAGCGGATCAGGGCTTGAAGGAGGCGTAAGCCGCGCTTTCCTCGTGCTATATGGCCGGTGAGGGCGTACCCAAAGATACGGGTCTGGGCGTGGCCTGGCTTCGTAAGGCCGCAGGGCAGGGCTTTGTGGATGCGCAATATCTGCTTGGGTGCATGTATTATTTTGCTGAAAACGTGGAGCGCAATTGGGCGGAGGCCGCAAAGTGGTGGAGAAACATCGCCAAGCAGGGTGATGAGGAGGTGCGGTATGGGCTCGCCATGCTCTACGGCACAGGAGGCTTTGGCGTATCGCAAGATATTTCTGAAGCCCTTTACTGGATGCGGCAGGCTGCCGAACAGGGGTATGCGCCCGCGCAGGCCGAATTGGCGCGTGCTTATCTGACTGGAGAAGGCGCAGAAAAGGATGAAAAAAAGGGTGTTGCCCTGCTGACAGAATCCGCAAACAAAGGCTGTGCTGACGCGCAATATCTGCTTGGTCTGCTTTATGGCAGTGGGTTTGGTGTGAAAAAAGATGTTGAAGCCTCTCAAGAATGGCTGCGGAAGGCCGCGCTCGGAGGGTGCGATGACGCCCAAAAGGCTTTGCTTGAATTGGAAGGCAAGAAGTAGCGATAAAATTATTACGTTACTTTTGTGGGTATTGTGCGCACCTTGCCAACAAGTACGGCCTGGGCGGCACTATGCCGGGCCTCCCGCGCGAAGTAGCATGAAAATGCCTCCAGTGTGGCTCCAGTAGACGCCTTGACTGGTCTCCCGAAGGGGGCTCAGGCATGCGTGTGTGTCCATTCCAAAGTATTTTTTGACATGGCTCCCCCATGTGATGCGCCACTTGGCGACATCACTCAGGAGCACTGCCATGCCTCCCACCCCGACCCAGAATATCCTCAAGCTGCTGGAAGAAAGCCTGCCCCCTGCTTCCCCCGCAAGCAGGTTCGCGAGCTGACTTTCGGCATCGTCAACCCCCGTACCCTTGCCAATAGGGACAGCGAAAAGACCGGCCCTTCCGGTCGTTTTTTTGTCAAACGCGAAGTCTGGTACCAGAAGGCCGGATTTCTTGAATATGTGAAGGCCATGCTCAAGGACGCCTTGATGTCGGACGAGTCCGGTCTGCATACGTGGCGACAAGGCACTGACCGACAGCACACACCAGAGTGCGCCTTCCAGGGGTAATGCGTCTTCCTTGAAGCCAATCAGCGAAAAGCAGGTCAACTACATTCGGGTACTGGCAAAAGGTAAACCCGCCGATACTATTTCCCGTGATCTGACAGGAAAGCCCTTGGAACAGTGCAGTGGCGCGGATGCTGACAAAATTATCAAGATGCTGATGGGGCAGTCTGACCGCAGTGGTGACGTTCCATTTTAACGCTTTTGATGGCAATCAGAGCAAAAGGGGCTGTCAGTGACAGCCCCTTTTGCAATCATATGCTTTCCCATTCCGTCCTTTGTCTGCCCATACTGCAAGCAGGAGTCCCATATGTATCAGAAGCATTGGCGTCACGATTTTGAATATAGCGACAGGCTGATAAATACCGGTATCGGTACGGAGGAGTTCTTTAAGGTCATTGAGAAGGCATTGCCCCCTATGGTCTCCAGAGCAGAGCTGGCACGGATCACCGGTGGCCTTATTTCGGCCAAAACACTGAGCAATGAAGACGCCCTCAAGAAAGGGCCACGCGAACGTGTCCGCGTCGGCGCAAAAATTGGATACACGAAGGCGGCATTGATGGCCTATCTGCGCAATAAGCTTCAGGCTTGTGGAGATTGATTGGCATCCGTACCGGTATGACAAGGGACAGCTTGACCGAAAAAACTGAATTTGGTATTTATTTGGTTAAAGGAGAGTGTCTATGCAACTCAGCACCGCAGTACGCCCTATCAGCGAGGTCAAAGCGCAGGCGGCGGAAATCATCCGTACCTTCAGCGAAGATGCCGCCCCGCCCGTGGTCATCACTCAAAATGGCGAGGCCAAGGCCGTGTTGATGGGCATTCAGGAATATGAACGCATGCAGGAAACGCTGGCCATGCTCAAAGCCCTGAGCCTTTCCGGAAAAAGCCTGGAGGCGGGTAAAGGACGTCCGGCCCGGGAGGTCTTTGCAGACCTGCGGCGGCATGAAGGGCGCAAGGCCGAATAATGGTACTCCCTACGGACAAGCGGCCCTTGGAAATCCTGCTCGCCCCGGAGGCCGATCAAGACTTGCGGGACATCTATACATATATGGCCGATCATGCCGGGCAGGAGCAAGCTCACGCTATCCTGAGCAGGCTGGAAGCCGCCATATTCTCGCTGGAAACCTTGCCCCAGCGCGGCAACATCCCCCCAGAACTTGAAGTGGTTGGCATTACTCGCTACCGCGAGCTTCATGAACACCCGTGGCGCATCATATACGAGCCGCTGGAAGCGGCAGTGCATGTCCACTGGATATTCGACTCCCGCCGGGACGTGGCCGGACAGCTTACGCAGAAGATGCTGCGGCGCTGACGGCGCAGTCTTTCGATACTTTTAGAGCAATTTCACTTTGAAATTGCTCTGGCGGCTGCGTGAGCAGTCGCCCGCCGCAAAGATGCAAACGCTGCTTCAGCCGTTACGACAAAGGAAGTTACGGATGAAGACAGCAGAGCTATTTACTTGCGCGGTTAAGCATCGAAGCGAACGTGACTTAAACTTTGAGAATGTACATTCTCAAAGTTAATCTGCTCTAGCTGTAGTGTTTCTATAGGTTGTTCACCCTCCCCAAATCGGTAAAGCTGGAGTTACCAAACAACAGCAAACCGAGTGAGGGAAAGGGTGAACAGCCATAAGAATGCCAAACTGACGGTTCGTAGTCGAG
>NZ_JBAIYW010000296.1:0-4656 GCF_036763055.1 Desulfovibrio sp. 1214_IL3152
TTCACCCGTAGCGGGCAAAGCGTGGCCGGCAACCTTGGCCGGGCCGGCCTCTTGGGCCGGCCCGGCACTTTCAGATTCCGAAACAGGCTGGGTATGCGCGCCGCCGCAGGCGACCACGAGCATACAACAAGCCAGGCAGCATACCAGACTGACCGCTCTGAACGTGGCGAAATAAACTTTTCCGGTCAGTTTTACGGTCATGCTTATAAATCCTGAAATACCCACACTACCCGTCCCAGCAGGCGCTTGGTCAGCAGATCGGGTGTGAGCGTCGTTTCGGGGAAGTTCGCGGAATCAGAACGCAGCACGTACCCGTCCTGCGCGCCGTTCAGGAACAGACGGCGAAGAATCACGCCTTCATTGGGCGCAAAAAGCGCATAGACACGGCCGGAAATCACGTCCCTGTCCATAGTGTCCACACCAAGGTGGGCATCGGACATGATAGTGGGGATCATGTTTGCTCCGCGCATGCGCAGAACAGCAAGACCGTCTTTCATAAAAGAATGCGGCAGGGAAATTTTTCCCGCCATATCAAGTGACGGTCGCGGCTGCTCGTCGTCATAATCGCAGTTCATGTGATAAACAGAGACAACGGATCCCCGTGCAAGAGTATCGCCGTAGTGGGCGGCGTTTTCCGCAAGAGCCGCAGGAGCGTCCTGCGGCATATAGCCCTGCTCGGTGCGCAGGTACATGGGACCGATGCCCTGCTTGAGCCAGTCCGGATTAAGCCCGAACTTTTCAAACAGTTTCATAAACCAGTCGCCGGGAACCGAATTGCGGCGCTTGGCATCAGAGATGCTTGACTGACGTATATCCAGCACCTCGGCCAATTCCACCTGGGTGCGGCTGTTTGTCGCCAGTTTGATGCGTTCGTATATTTCTGCAAAGGCAGGCATGTTCTTGAACTCCATAATGCGGACAGGCCGCATCATCAATGTTGAGGATTAAGAAGTGGCGCTTCGTTGGCCAGCACCATCTTGCTGTTCTCCTTGAGAGACTTGCGCATGGCCTCCAGCCAGCGTTGATACGCATAGAACTGAGGCGCCTTATTATAGGATTGGGCGTAGATGGATGCGGCACTGGCGTCGCCTTCACCGCGTTTTATCTGCGCCTCACGCGCGGCTTCAGCCAATATAACTGCACGTTGGCGGTCAGCGTCGGAGCGGATGCGTGTGGATTCTTCCTCACCTTCGGAGCGGTACTGCTTGGCCTGGCGTTCACGCTCGGCCCGCATGCGGCCGAAGATGGCACGCTGGTTTTCCGGCGGCAGGTCGGTGCGCTTGATGCGCACGTCCAGCACTTCAACACCGTAACTATGCATTAAGGCTGAAACCTTGTTTGTCACTTCCTTCATTATGGCCGCACGGTGGGAGGAAACAACCTCGGTGAGGGTGTACGCGCCCACCAGCGCCCGCAGCTGGGAGTAAACAACGTCGTCAAGCCGCGCCTGCGCGCCCGGAATGGTGCGCATGGTGCGGTAAAATTGCAGGGGATCAATAATTTTCCAGCGGGCGTAGTTGTCAAGCACAATGGCTTTCTTGTCCACCGTAAAGGCTTCACGCGAGCGGGCTTCGTAATCCAGTACCCGCGAATCGAAATACACCACGTTCTGAATAAAAGGCAGCTTGAAGTGCAAACCGGGGCCGTACACCCTGTCCAGAGGGTCGCCCAACTGAAGTACCAGTGCCGTCTGTGTCTGATGCACAGTAAAAAAGCACTGGCTGCCCACCACAACAATCAGCAGCAGCACGATGACAGCTGGCAGAGGATTAGTACGCATTATTTTTTCTCCAACGCCTTGGGGGCGACAGGGGCGCCCAGGCCGGGCAGATTCAGGTAGGGCAAGGCACGGGAAGCCGCCGGGCCATCCATAAGCACTTTTTCGTCAGCACCGGAAAGAATGTCTTCCATAGTTTCGTAGTAAAGGCGCTGCTCGGTGACTTTGGGGGCCTTGCGATGTTCTGCGCTCAGGGCGTCAAAACGGGAAGTTTCGCCTTCGGCATTGCGTACGCGGATGGCGTGATAAGACGCTGCCTCGTTGAGCATGGCCGCCGCCTGGCCCCTGGCTTTGGGCAGCAGTTCGTTGCGGTAGGCTTCAGCCTCATTGATGATGCGGCTCTTGTCCTCTCTGGCGCTGGCCACATCCTTGAAGGCGTCAATGACATCCTGCGGGGGGTGCACGTCCTGCAGTTGCACGGCCAGCACCTGTATGCCGGCCCCATAGCGATCCAGAATGGTCTGCAAAAGCTGCGTGGCCTCGCTCTGGATTTTCAGCTTGCCGTCAGTGATGGCCGAATCGATCTGGCTGTTGCCGATGACCTCGCGCATGGCGGCCTCGGCGGCGTTGCGCACAAGCGCCGTGGGCGCGCTTACGTTAAACAGATACTGGACGGGATCGCCAATCTTATATTGCACGCTGAACTGCACATTGACGATATTTTCATCGCCGGTGAGCATGGACGCCTCTTCAGACACGGTGCGCACCTGTCCCTGCTGGAAGGTGGTGCTCTGCCCCACCGAGCGGAAACCCACCTCGCTGCGCAGCACCTGAGTCACCTGCGGCTTGTACACGCTTTCTATGGGGGCGGGCCATGCGTAATGAGGACCGGGACCTTCGGTGCGGTTATATTTGCCGAAGCGCAGCACCACACCCTGTTCGTCAGGATTGATTATATAGATACCTGACAAAAGCCATAAACCCACCACAGCCAGGCCAATCAATAAAAATGCCTTTCCGTTGGGAAGGTTCATTTGCGACAGTTTTTTCAGGGGATTTTCGTCCCCTCTGCCCCGGCCGTTAAAGGGAGAACGTCTGGCCCTCGGGGGCTGCCGGTCCTGCCCTTCATCATTGTCAAGGTCAGTGTTGCGGGGCGGCTTGGGGGGAGGATTGGCCCCCTGCTGCCGTTGCCTTTTTTCCTGTAGCTTGTCCCAATCCCAATTCATGACGGAGGTTTACCTTTTTTTTGATTCGCGGCATAATTTCAGCAGATCATGACTGAAAAATGTCTGCGATTTTAATATGTGTGAAGAGATAAAAATAGGGCATGAATGCGGTGTGGTCAAGAACGCCATGCTTTCATGGTAAGCAAGTGCATACTAAACAAGATACAACATATCCACCGTCAAGCCTGCCCGGCACTTCACCGGCAGCCCTGTCTGTTAATCGTCTACTTTTGCCCGCCTCTCCCCTAACTACTTCATATCATGAAGCATGAAGCGCAAATACAGGTGTCAACGGAATACATTTTAGAGTATTCCAGAGACTGCTAGGCTTTGCAACTTTTTTTTTACTTTCATGCGCACTTGCGCAAAAAAGCTCATATCCCTATTTTTATGAACAATACAAGCACGATATCACGCATGGTACATCATGAAAAAACAAAAACCGGTTACAGACTGCACGTTTTTTCAAAAAGTAATCCGTTACGGCTTGCCTGTCAGATCATTTAACGCTTGTGGCTCAATACTCACAGGCGTACAGGGCTCAGCACGGTTATTGGCTATGCAAACATCTGGCAAGATTGTCTTCATGCAAACCTCAGGGCAATGGTTCAAGCTGCGTCAGTTCGGCAGCCGCGTCTGCCGGCAGGCGTCGGGACAATCTCGAGGGGAAGCCGCTCTACACAGTCAGGCATGACACATTCGTGCTGCCGCACGGCTGTTTTTCAAGAAGATGTCTGAATATTCCGGATGCATTTTCAGATTTTCCGTAAAACTGTACTCGATAAATAATTTTTCGCAAGAACACGCACAAATAATTATTAACGATAATAAATATTATTAATATGTATGATTACAAGGCCAGCCCCGCCAGAACAGTTACACCCCTTGAAAGAGGCATGAAAAACACGTTCGTCGAGTGTTTTTGGAGCGGCGCAGCTGCAACAGTGGCAAGCCCGGCTCGCCGGAGCGCATCAGGGCAGGCGCGATCAGGGGTGCGGTCGGGAGGTGGATCAGACAGGCCCAGTTGTGTGGCAGCCAGCAGAAGGAACTTGGGCCACGGCAGTGTTGAAATTACCACAGGAGGGAGTGGCGCGACCATCTGAAGCGTTTCACAAGTAAAGCGCTAGGGAATTAATTTACCAATATTCGGCAGGGTCAGCAACAAAAAAAACGTCAACACAAGAACACGCCGCATGACGGCACATGGCTGCCCCAAAAAGGCTTTTATTCATGATGGCTTACCGTCAAAGACGACTTGACAACAGTGCCTAGTAAGCCAGTTGAACCACGGCCCCGGAGTCGACATCAACGCTGGGGCTGCGCAGTTTGGCCCCGGCCAGGGGAACCACCCTGACCACCTCCACCACATCGGCCTGAACGGCAAAACCCGGAGTATAGGCCAGAGAATCCCGACGGCTGGAATCATGCCCGCCCTGCCAGAGCAAAAGACCGAAAAGCAGTGCGCTGCCCGCCAGGGCTGTACTCAGCATAATATAAGGAATACCGGTAGCGCCGGCTGTCTTGTTCATGACTTCTCCTTGCGGCAGCTTTTGCCGCCGCAGTGTGCTTGTCATGAAACAGAGCAAGATATGTGCCGTTTCCACCCGCACGGCATGGTTTCAGAGCCGCCGGTCAGCGGCCCGCCCGGTTTCCGGCCCCCCTGTCAGACCTTTGACCAGCACTTGAAAGAAGGAGCGCGGCCAACAGCTGCCC
>NZ_JBAIYW010000006.1:0-4598 GCF_036763055.1 Desulfovibrio sp. 1214_IL3152
CCATCTGGCGGGGCTGGACATCTGCCGCGAGCTTGGGCGGCTGGATATGCCCGGGCGTGATCTCCATGCTGCCCCACATCTGCGCATGATCAGGCGCTGCCGGGCGCTGCAGCCTTTTCTTGACGAATACTTCGCCCCCACTCCCGCCATGCTGCAACCCGCGGACGAAGCCATCGTATGCCGATGCGAAGGACTTACCGCCCAAACCCTGCGCCAGGTGATCAACCAGGGCTGCTGTTCGCCGGATGGGCTTAAAGCTCAGGCCCGGCCCGGCATGGGCGCATGCCAGGGGCGCATGTGCGGTCAGGCTGTGGCTGAAATGATCGCCCATACTCAAGGGCTTCCCCTTGACGCCTTGCCGCAGTACACGGCTCAGCCCCCGCTTTTTCCCCTGAGCCTGGCACAACTGGCCGACATGCCCATGCCGCCGGATCCCAGTTGAATGCGTTTTCAATAGCAGGCGCTGCATGAGGCAGAAGCAGGGCAGCATCCCGCAGACATGCTTGAAAAAACAGTAGAGAACAGCACTTCTGACGAATAACCATGCGTAAAAATGAATGAAAACTGCCGTCCGCATCCCGCTGCGGAGCTGGCCCCGATACACAACACTTCTTCAACAGGAGGAACCAACGTGTCGCGATTCCTAACTTGCCAGGAATACGAAAATCTGGCCTCTCAACTGAAATACCCCAATCTCGCCTTTATTGACGGAAAATTTGTGCCTGCGGCTTCGGGTAAAACCTTTGTCACCAGCAACCCGGCCACGGGTAAAGCGCTGGCAAACGTTGCAAGTTGCGGCCAAGAGGACGTGGACAGGGCCGTGGCCTCAGCCAGAAAAACCTTTGAGTCCGGCGTGTGGTCAAAAATGCACCCCACCGAACGCAAGAAAATATTCCTCCGGCTCTGCAGCCTGATGGAAAAACACATGGTGGAACTGGCTGTACTGGAAAGTCTGGACAGCGGCAAACCCATTCGTGAAAACCTGTGCACCGACCTGCCCGAAACCATCGAATGCCTCGAATGGCATGCGGAATACACGGACAAGCAGTACGGCAGCATCTCGCCTTCCGGCGACTTCAAGCGCGGGCTCATCGTGCGCGAACCTGCGGGTGTGGTGGCCTGCGTGCTGCCCTGGAACTTTCCGCTGCAAATGGTCGGCTGGAAGCTCGGCCCGGCCCTTTCAGAGGGCAACAGCGTCATCATCAAACCCGCCAGCGTAACCGCCCTTTCCACCCTGCGTCTTGCGGAACTGGCTGCCGAAGCGGGCATTCCCGAAGGCGTGCTTCAGGTGCTGCCCGGCCCTGGCGGCCTTGTGGGTGAAGCCTTGGGACGCCATATGGATGTGGACGTGCTCTCTTTCACCGGCTCAACCGACGTGGGCCGCCGCTTTTTGCAATACTCCGCCGAAAGCAACCTCAAGCGCGTGGTGCTGGAACTGGGCGGCAAAAGCCCCTTTGTGCTGCTTGAAGACGTTACCGACCTCTCGCACGCCGCGGAACACGCCTGCTCGGCCGCATTCTGGAACATGGGCGAAAACTGCACGGCCAACTCCCGCATCATTGTGCCGGAAAGCAAAAAAGACGCATTTCTTGAAGCTTTTCTGGCCGCACTGAGCCATTGGAAAATGGGCAACCCGCTTGATCCTGCCAATGCCCTCGGCTCCCTTGTCAGCGAGCATCACTTCAAGAGCGTTATGGGCTACATCGAAAAGGGCAAGGCCGAAGGCGGGCGCATCGTCACGGGCGGCAAGGCGGCTGACATCGGCAGCGGCCTTTTCATAGAGCCTACCATTTTCGACAACGTGAGCCGCGACGCCACCATTGTACGCGAGGAAATCTTCGGCCCGGTCACGGCCATTCTTACGGCCTCTTCTGACGAAGACGCCCTGGCCCTGGCGAACGACACCTGTTACGGCCTGCACGCTTCCATTTTTACCGAATCCCTGACCAAGGCCCATACTTTTGCGAGCGCTCTCAAGGCCGGCACTGTTTCCGTCAACTGCTTCAGCGAAGGCGATAACAGCACGCCTTTCGGCGGGTACAAGCTTTCCGGATTCGGCGGCAAGGACAAGGGACGCGAGTCGCACGACCAGTATACCGAACAGAAGACCATTTTCATCAACCTGGACAGGTAGCCGCACATCTGCGGGCAGCCTCGGTTTTCGCCGGGGCTGCCCGGCTTTCAGCGGCGAGGATGACGCCATGAATCTATCCCACATGATCCAGACCATTGACACCCACACGGCCGGAAACCCCACGCGCAACGTGATTGCCGGATGCCCCGCCATTGCGGGAAGCAGCATGCAGGAAAAAATGGCTTACGCAAGTAAGCACCTCGGCCAGTTCATCAGCGCCCTCATGCTTGAACCGCGCGGACACAGCAATATGTCGGGTACAATATGGGTTCCCCCCTGCGATCCCGAAGCCCATATGGGCATACTTTTCATTGATGCCGGGGGCCTCATGCCCATGTGCGGACACAGCACCATCGGCTGCGTCACAGCCATGCTCGAAACCGGCGCCGTTACCCCTGAGGGCGATGTGTGCAATGTCAACATAGACACGCCCGCCGGCCTTGTTCGCACCAGGGCCGAAATCAGGAACGGCAAGGTACAGCGCGTAACCTTTCGCAATGTTCCGTCCTTTCTCTTCTGCTCAGGCACGGTTGAAGTTCCCGGCGTAGGCCAGGTTCCCTACGACGTGGCCTACGGCGGCAATACATATGCCATTACCGATGCGAAATATTTTCCCGGTCTTGATCTGCGCTCCGGCCACCGCGCGGCCATTGAAAAGGCAGCTCAGGCTTTTGGCGGCGCAGTGCGTAAAGCCGTGGACTTCAAGCATCCCGAAAAGCCGTTCATCAATGTCATCACGCACGTGATGTTCTACACCAGACCGGATGATCCCAAAGCCACCTATCGTAATACCGTGGTATTCCTGCCCGACTCCCTTGACCGTTCCCCCTGCGGCACGGGGACATCCGCCCGTGTGGCCTCTCTTTTTGCCAAAGGTGATCTGGCGCTGAATCAGGAATTTATACACGAAAGCGTCATCGGCACGCAGTTCACGGCCAGAATCATCGAGCCTGTCACCGTCGGCCCGTGCAAGGGCGGAGTGCCTGAAGTAAGCGGCACGGCCTACCTCACCGGATTTCACCAATTTGTCATTGACCCGGAGGACGCCCTCAAGCACGGATTCCGACTGGACTAGGCATTCCCCACAGTAAAACACCGTGCGTTTTACATGCCGCAGTGTTGAACTTTGCTGGTTTTGTTGAAAACACGCAGTTTCACAGCATGTTGCACAGGTGTGCAGCGCTGGAGCATGAAGCCTTTTCAAAGGCGGATATGCCCCGGCTTCTGACCCTCTAACCCTCCCAAAGTGGGACAACAAAATCAGGTGGATTCAAGTCGTAACACAGACCGGCAGTAGGCGCTTTTGCAGGGCTTGTCGATTATCGGTCACGTCATTCACCCACCATAACCGGAGGCAACCAAATGTGCGCGTATGACAAATTTCTAAAAATAGCTATGCAGGCTGCGGATATTTCACGCCAGATACTGACTGAACATCGGCAAAAGTACCTACGTGGCAATTACGACTTCAAAACAAAAACAGATGCCAGCCCTGTGACGGAAACTGACGAGCGTGTGGAGCGAGAAATACGTTCGCTTATTTCCGAAGCGTTTCCAGATCATGGCATGCTTGGCGAAGAATATGGGGCAAATGCCGCCACAGCCGAATACGTTTGGGTGATTGACCCCATTGACGGCACGCGGCAGTTCATTGTGGGCTATCCGTTTTACGGAACGCTCATTGCCTTGTGCCGCAACGGTACACCCGTGCTTGGTGTGGTTGAAATGCCCGTCATGGCCGAACGTTGGGTGGGCGTAAAGGGTCAACAATCCACAGTCAACGGCCTGCCCATACAAACCCGCCCCCATACTGATATTGCCACCGCCCTCGCAGCTTCAAGCAATACAGAATTTGTCTTTGACTCGGACCGGGCAGCCTACAATCGCCTTATTGCCGCCACCAAATGGCGCGTCTACGGCGGCGCATGCTACGGCTACATGAGCCTTGCTGCGGGAAAAATAGACGTTTGTTTTGACAGCGGCATCATGCGCGAAGTGGATTACTGCGCCCTTGTGCCCATCATTGAAGGGGCAGGAGGCATTATATCCGACTGGAATGGAAATCCGCTGACCATGCACTCTGGCATGCAGGTTCTGGCTTGCGGAGACAAAAAACTGCATGAGCAGGTTTTGCGTGAAATTGAGGCACACAGTTAGCCATACAGTCACATGTTTCTTTTGTTTTGCAACAAGGATTTGCCATGTTAAATTTCTTTAAGGCTTCCCCTGTTCGTCCTGTCACCAAGAATACAGAAGAAATTGATAAAGACTATAACTATTGGCGTATACATATGATGGTGTCCATCTGGTTTGGGTATGCCATTTTTTACTTTACGCGCCAATGTTGTCCGGTTAAGCACCCATAGCTAACAGGCTATAACTATAGGTGTTTATAGTTTTTCGTCTTCGCGGATTCAGAAGTTCTTCCAGAGAATCCTTGCCGAACAGATTCAAGCAAATGAGC
>NZ_JBAIYW010000218.1:0-4587 GCF_036763055.1 Desulfovibrio sp. 1214_IL3152
CCGTGCGCCAAGCGGCGCGGCAGCGTGAAAATGCCGAACAGGCTGAAGCCGCCAGGGCAGCGGGCAGCCCGCAGACAACCGATGCCGTCTCTCGATCTGGCTCAGGGGATACGCAGACTCACGGCACGGCTGCTCCTCCGGTGCCTGTCCCTTTATGGGGACAAGATTTGAATCAGGACGGAGAGGGACGCTCTGCTCAAGCGCCTTCAGAAGCACGGCAGCAAGCGCGGGCGCAGGACGGACATGAGGAAGACAGTGCGGAACCGGTGCTGGAGCCGCTGAGTGAAACCGAAGGAACAAGTGGCCTGTTCAGTAAAAAACCGGGACTCAACGAGCTGCTTTCTGTAATAAAGTATACTTGGAAGATGGCTCGCCGCCACAAGCAATAATTTTCCCCGACATTTGAAAACGGCCTGTCCGGCATGGCGCTGGACAGGCCGTTTTTATCTTATTTTTTTACGCGGCTGAACACGTCTTGCGGCGCAAGCCTGTGCAGAAAACGCACCCGCGAAAGATAGCACAACGCGCCAAAACCCAGGGCCGCGATATAGGCAATCCAGAATCCTTCAGCCCCAAGATACGGCACAATGATGTCGGTGCGCGCCAGCGTGAAGCCCAAAGGCAGGCCGATGACCCAATAGGCAATGAAGCAGATGACGGAAATGACGCGCGTATCGTTGTATCCACGCAAAATACCTATCCCCGTAACCTGAAGGCCGTCCACCACCTGATAGCCTGCCTGAAAAAGCAGCAAATGTATGGCTAAAGCCGTTACTTCCGGGTTATCCGTATAGATGCGCACTATGTTCTGCCGAAACACTATGGTGGCGGCAGCGATGATCAAGGCAAAAACAACGCTGAGCACAAGGGCCGTGCGCGCGGCCATTCTGGCCCGCTCCAGATCCTGCGCGCCCAGGCAGCGACCCACGCGGATCGTCACGGTCATGCAGAGAGAAAGCGGAACCATAAAGGCCAGCGATCCGAAATTGAGGGCAATCTGGTGTCCGGCCACCATGACGGTTCCCAGAGGGGCAAGCAGAATGGCGCTGAGAGCGAAAAGTGAAACCTCAAAAAACAGTGCCAGAGCGCCTGGCGTGCCGATACGCAAAACCCGCCAGATCAGGGGAGCGTCAAAACGCGGCAGGCAGGCGTCATGCACATCATTGGCGGCGTTTTTTCCCACATTTTTACATTTGCGCCAAAGCGGCTTAAACAGCGGGCGCACATGGGCGCATTGCGCGTCCCGGTGCAGATAAAAAAGCATGCCCAGCGCCATGGACCAAAAACTTATGGCCGTTGCCACACCACAGCCAATGCCGCCCAGTTCGGGCATGCCGAATTTGCCATAAATAAAAATAAAATTACAGGGTATATTTACGGTCAGTCCAAGCAAGCCCACGATCATGGCTGGCCGGGTGCGGGCAAATCCTTCAAGAAAACTGCGCAGGTTCACAAACAGCATGAAGCCGGGCAGTCCCCACATAATAGCACGCAAAAAGCCGCCGGAAATACGCGCCATTTCCGGCTTCAGGCCAAAGGCCTCCATATTCCAGGAAATGGTATAAAAAAAGCTCATCAAAACGATGCTCAGCCCCAAAGTAAGCCACAGCCCCTGGCGCAGCAGGTGAGCCGCCTTTTGGGGCTGGCCGGAACCGACCATCTGCGCGCTCAAAGGCGGCAAGGCCAGCAGGCACCCGATGCCCAGCAAGGAAATGGGAACCCACACGCTGCTGCCCACGGCCACAGCGGCCATATGCTCGGCGCTGTACTGCCCGGCCATGGCCGTATCGACAAAGGTCATACCGGTTTGTGAAAGCTGCGCAATAAAGATCGGCAAGCCTATGGCATAGAACCTGCGGGCCTCTGAAAAAGAAAAATACTTTTGAAACATATGAGTTATGATAGGGTTGAAGGTGGTCCGTGACGCAACGGCGGAACTCCCGCACATCCGGCAGACGAAAACGTCCGGCCTGAAAGCGGCACAGCCGCATGCGCCAGCACAGCAAATTCTAGAGCAGATTAACTTTGAAATGCTTCGCCTTTCAAAGTTTTCATTCAGCCGAAAAATACGATTTTCGGCTGAACCCACGCCACATTGTGGCGCGCTGCACTTTCGTGCAGCATTAGAGCATTTACACTTTTTCAAAGTATGCTCTAATGGGATGTTTTACCGCGTGCGCCGCCAAGGCTGGTAACACGCCAAAGCGATGGCGTGTCCAGAAAAAACTGTTCAGCCTTCCCGGCGGCTTCCGTGATGAAGCACCATACGGGGGCATGCCGCCTGTCGCCTGATTTTTCGCACAGCCTCGGCCGTTCACACGTCTTTCGGCCGCATACGCCGCATACGCCCCATCCCTTGCAGACAGGTTGCCGTAAAAAACGCGGCCTGTTTTCAGCACCTGTCAGCGAAGGAACAATCCTTCCACAGGCAATTTTTTGCCCGAAAGTGCCGCAGCCCGGCCAACAAGATGCTCAATGGCCGAACGTCCTTCGGCTCCGAGGTCAAGGCTGAAATTCGTCACAAAGGTCTTGATATGCGCCTGCGTCACGCTGTCAGCCATTTCCTGTGCATGCGCCCGCACATATTCCCGTGATGCCTCGGGGTGCGCGTTGGCGTGGGCCAGACTGCCGGTAATGGCCCCCTGTATGCGCCGGGCCAGCGCCAGCGGCACATCACGACGTACGGCAATGGCCCCCAGCGGCAGCGGCAGACGGAATTCGCTCTCCCACCACTGGCCCAGATCAAGCACTTTTGTCAGGCCAAGCTTTTCGTAGGTAAAGCGCCCTTCGTGGATGACAAGCCCCATATCCGCCTCGCCGCGCGCCACAGCGGGCATGACGTCGCTGAAAAGCATTTCGCGTCGTGGTCCCTGAAAACCGCCATGCAAGGTAAGCAGAAGGTTGGCCGTGGTCAACAAGCCCGGCACAGCCACCGTGGCGTTTTTCCACTCCTGGGGCGAGAGTTTTTTTCGCGCCACAACCAGCGGCCCGCATCCCCAGCCAAGAGCGGCCCCGGAAGACAGCAGGGCGTAATTATCCATAATTTCAGCCACCACACCGAGGGAAAGCTTTGTCACCTCAAGCTCCCCCTGACGGGCAAGGGTGTTCAGCTCTTCCACATCGGCCATATGGGCTTTCAGGGCAGCCGGGGCCGGAACAAGACCGTGCAGCAGGGCGTGAAAAATATATGTATCGTTGGGACAGGGCGAAAGCCCCAGTCCCAAGGACTGAAAACTGGTTTGCGGAAAAACTGAAGACATGGATTCCTCACATTGACAGCTTGCGGCGGGCGGCCTACTCTGCTTTCGGCCTTTCCGGCCCAATCAACCCCACAGGATTTCATCATGTTAGACGCCGCATACTACGCCGCACTGGGCCTTTCGTCCATCCATGAAAAAGTGCTTTCAGGGCAAAGGCTGAGCTTTGAAGACGGCCTTGCCCTGTTCCGCTGCCCTGATATTACCGCCGTAGGAGCGCTGGCCCTGCATGTGCGCTGCCGCCTGCACGGGCACAAGGCTTTTTACGTGGTAAACCGGCAGATCAACTATACCAACGTCTGCGTTAACGGCTGTACCTTTTGCGCCTTCCGGCGGGATGAGGAAAACGAGGCCGGCGCCTTTGCCCTGAGCCTTGATGACGTGCTGGCCCGTCTGCGCGACGCGGACTCTACCCCGCTGCACCTGGACGAACTGCACATCGTGGGCGGCTGCCATCCGACGCGGCCTCTTTCGTGGTTTGAAGACATGATTCGCGCTGTGCGGCGCTTTAACCCCAATTTGCCAGTAAAAGCTTTCACGGCCGTGGAAATTGAGCATTTTTCCCGGCTTGAGGGCATCAGCACCCTTGAGGTTCTCCGGCGGCTTCAGGCAGCCGGGCTGGTTATGATGCCCGGTGGCGGAGCGGAAATTTTTGATGAGGAGCTGCGCCCGCAGATCTGCCCTCACAAGGCCGACGCCGCCGCATGGCTGCGCATTTCCGGCGAGGCGCACAGCCTCGGCATAAAGACCAACTGCACCATGCTTTACGGCCATCTGGAAACCTACGAGCACCGTATCGACCACCTTTGCCGCCTGCGCGAGCAACAGGATAAAAGCGGCGGTTTCACCTGCTTTATTCCGCTGCCCTTCCTTACAGAAAACAGCCGCCTCAAGCTGCCGGAAGACAAAATAGGCCCGCAGCGCGGTCTTGACCAACTGCGCACGGTGGCGGTCTGCCGCCTTATGCTGGACAATATTCCCCACCTCAAAGCCTACTGGATAATGATGGGGCATAAGCTGGCCCCCCTGGCCTTATGGTACGGCGCCGACGATCTGGACGGAACCATTATTGAAGAGCGCATCGGCCATATGGCCGGCGCCCGGTCGGCGCAGGGCATGACCATTGCCGAGCTTGAGCATGTCATCCGCGCCTCGGGCTTTACGCCTGTTCGCCGCAATGCCACATTTAACACCCTCAATGATACCGACAGTCCGGAGGCGCGCCAGTGAGCACCTTTATCCCCGCACACAGCCCCTTTGCCGCGCATGGCGGACAAGATCAGGACTTTACCGATGTGCGCGAAGCTGCCGCCCTGGCCGCAGCCGGCCA
>NZ_JBAIYW010000563.1:0-4584 GCF_036763055.1 Desulfovibrio sp. 1214_IL3152
TATACATTTTCAAAGTTTAAAACACGCTCGCTTCGGCGTTTAACCGCGCAAATAAATTGCGCTTACGCCTTCGCGGCGGGCGTCTGCTCGCGCAGTCGCCAGAGCAATTTCAAAGTGAAATTGCTCTGGCCGCCAGCTCTGTTGCGGGGCTGGCGGGTTTTGCGGCTGCGGCGGCTTTGTCCGGCCGCCCGCAACAGGGACGGCGCAGACAAAACCGCAAGATGCGGCATCAATACGGCTAGCTCATCCGCGAGCCGCAATGGGGACAGAATGAGATGTTCTCAAGCGGAATGGGCTGACCGCAGGCCTCATTGGCGCAGATACGCGGCACAGGCCCCAGTTCCACAATAAGCTCGCCTTCGCGCACTGAAACCATCTGCTTGCTTTCCTTGAAGTCAGCGGTTTTCAGCACGCGCTTGACCATGCCGTCCACAGGGGCGAGCACAGCCTTTTCCTGCTTCATGATGGACACGTTGAACAGTTCTTCCCCGGCTTTCACCACATCGCCGGGATGCACATACATGACCCACAGGTCGCCGTTGCTGGGCGCGGCCACATGATACTGGTTGGCGGGGTCGGCCATGAGCGCGCCCTTGGCGGCCGTACCCACAGGCTGGCGCACCTGCACCTCGCAACTCATGAATTCAGAATCCAGCACATAGCGGCAGATGGATATTCCCGCATCATTGGGCGAGGATATGCTCAGCAAAAGCAGGTGGTGGGGCTTGCCGCTGCTGTCGTTAAAGTACAGGTCCTGCCCGGCCTTGAGCCCTTCAAACCATACATGCAGGGGCAGATTGTTGGGATCACCGAACTTTGCCTTGAACTGTATGGTCTTGAGGGCATCAGCCGGATGATTGAGATAAAGCACGAATTCTTCCGCATTGGGCTCACGCTTGAGAATATCCGCGCAGGCCTTTTCTTCCGCCGCCAGATTGAGGTCCGGCAGGGCTTCAAGAGGCGAAACCTCGGTGCGGCCGGCAATGGCATTTTTCCATTCCGCCCCAAAAGCGCTCATATACACCCAGTCAGCGGGGAAGCCCAGGGGCAGCTTGCCGAACTTGCCCAGCAGAAGATTGCGGAAGGCGTCATTGCAATCGCGATAGATGTGCAGACGGGCCTTGCGCATTTCCTGCGAAAGTTCCGCTTCGGGGGTGCGCGTCACTTCGGCAAGCACCTCAAGCAGATAACGCACTTCGTCTTCGCCGCCGCGCTTCCACGCGCCGGTTACCGCCAGAAATGCCGTGTTCCAGGTGATCTGCGAGCCGGGGGTCACATCGTGATAGCGCACTATCTGGCGTGTACCTTCAAGGAATTTGAGCATGTAGGGCAAAAGATGGATGTAGCCCTGCTTCATGGCCCCTTCCTGCGAGGAAGAGGTGGCCCCGCCGGGCATGCCGTGCAGGGTCACGTCATAGTCAATGCCCTGAAAGTACGGCGCGCAGTAGCGGTCGTAATAGGGCATGATCTGCTTGCACACAAAGTTGGCGGCGCGGATGGCGTTTTTGTCCAGACTGCACTGGAGGCCCAGTTCGTCCTCAATATAGGACATGGTAGCCAGCACGTCGCCCTGACCGTAGGAACGCACGGCGGACCCCAGACCGACATCAATGATATGCGCGCCAGCCTTGGCTGCCGAACCGCAGGACGGCACAAAAAGCCCGTCCGTGTAGTGCCGGTGATAGTGGAGCACCAGCTCGGGCCAGGCTTTGCGAATGGCTGTGACAAGCTCGGTCATGAAGCGCGGCGGGCATACACCAGCCATGTCCTTGAGGCCCAGGATAATGTGCCGCGATGCCGTTTTGGGGTCCACCCCCATAATATCGGCCACCATGCGCAGCATGGCCTCGGTGACGCCCAGGTAGTGCGGCACGTCAAAGCCCCTGGCCCAGGAAAGAGAAATGGCGGGCTGGAAGATGACGTCCTTGCGGTCCATGACCACTTCGGCGATGGGCCGCATGTTTTCCACATGGTTCAGGAAGTCGAAACAGCGAATGATCTGGTAATAATCACAAATCATTTCGCCTGTTTTGCGCATAAGGTTGCGCGGCTGCGGCGTATAGCCCAGCACGTTGGTGGAACGCACCAGCAGTTGCTTCATGGTTTTGGGCGCAAAGCGGTTCCACTCCTTCGCCTCGGTGAAGGGGTAGGTCATGTTTGCCAGCATAGCCACATGAAAATGCGCTCCGCCGCCGTTCTCAATGGAAAAATACCCCACATTGTCCAGATACGGGCCAATGAGCCTGTCTTCCGCCAGACGGAAGCGGTTGCCGGAGTTGGACTGGGTAAAATCGCGCGGTGTGGTGTCGGTAAAATGCACCATGCCCGAATCGCGGATATAGTCCAGCGTAGCCAGCCGGTCGCCCTGCGGATAGGGCGAGGGCTGCCGCCGCTGGGCGGACGTGATGGCGGGCAGCACCGGCTCGAAGGGACCGAGACAGGGCGTGGTGTCGGAGCGGTATTCGCCAAGCTGGACGTAAGG
Source organism: Desulfovibrio sp. 1214_IL3152 (assembly GCF_036763055.1). Classification (NCBI taxonomy): domain Bacteria; kingdom Pseudomonadati; phylum Thermodesulfobacteriota; class Desulfovibrionia; order Desulfovibrionales; family Desulfovibrionaceae; genus Desulfovibrio; species Desulfovibrio sp. 1214_IL3152. The sequence continues at coordinate 2,483 of NZ_JBAIYW010000563.1, forward strand.
ATTGTACCCCTTGGCGGATATCTCGGCCACCAGCTTTGAAAGGCGCTCCCCCTCCGGGGCCAGGTCGGTGTAGACCATAAGCTCGGGATGGTCGGCGATAAAGTTGGTATTGATGTTGCCCTGTCTGAACAGAGGATTCTTTATGACCTGACGGTAGAAAGGAATGGTCGTCTTGATGCCGCCGATGACATACTCGCTGAGCGCACGCTCCATAATGCCCAGGGTTTTTTCCCAGTCGTGGGCGTAGGAGATGAGCAAGGCCCCTGCCGAGTCATAGTTGGCGGGAAACTCGTATCCGGCGCTGATATTCGAGTCCAGACGCACACCGGGGCCGCCGGGCGACACGTAGCGCGAGATAAGGCCGGAGTTGGGCGCAAAGTTGTTCTGCGGATTTTCGCAGTTGATGCGCACCTGCATGGCGCAATAGGAAGGCCGCAGGTTTTCTTCGCGATAGCGCAGTTCCGCGCCGAAGGCCACGGCGATCTGCTCTTCCACAAGGTCGATGCCGTAACGGCATTCGGTGATGCCGTGCTCCACCTGAAGGCGGGTGTTGACTTCAATAAGATACGGCGTGCCGTCGGGGGTAACCAGAAACTCCACCGTGGCAAGGCTGTGGTAGCCCACGGCGCGCACCAGGCGGCGGGAATAGTCCTTGAGGCGTTCGCGCAGGTTGCGGGTAATGCCCGACCAGGGCGAAGGGGTGATTTCAATCAGCTTCTGGTGGTTGCGCTGCACGGTGCAGTCGCGTTCGTCAAAGGCAAAGACATTGCCGTACATGTCGGCAATGACCTGAATTTCAATGTGACGCACATCGGCAAGAAATTTTTCCACAAAAAGGCGCGGATTGCCGAAAGACGCCTGAGCCATGGTGGAAGCCTTGAAAAAGGCGTCCTCAAGCTCTGCCTCATTATGAATGGCAAAAATGCCGCGTCCGCCGCCGCCGCCCTCAGCCTTGAGCATGATGGGCAGACCCATTTCATTGATAAGCTGCCTGGCCGTGGGAATATCCACCGCGCCGTCAGAACCGGGCACAACGGGAATGCCGAGCTTGCGCGCCACTTCACGCGCCTGCACCTTGTTGCCGAGCAGGTTCATGGCTTCGGCTGTGGCCCCGATAAAGGTAATGCCCGCCTCTTTGCACCGCGCGGGAAAGCGCGTGTCTTCCGAGGCAAAGCCCCAGCCGGGGTGAATGCCCACCACGCCCCGCTGCCGGGCTTTGGCAATGATATTGTCAATATCAAGATAGGCGCGTGGATCCGCACCAAGCAGAACCAGTTCCTGGGCGGTGGAGGCCGCAGGGGCTGTTTTATCCACATCGGTCGCTGTCATGGCCGCTACGGCGTCAAATCGCTCGCGAATGGAACGGCAAATCCGCCGGGCCGGAATGCCCCGGTTGGCAACCAGTATTACCTTGCCCTTCAGAAAATCCTGCACTTCCGAGAATGTCTTGTTGCCCATGCCCTTTAACCCTTTACTGCTGCTCTGCCGGTAAGCAGAAGACTCCCGCTGAAAAATTCCTCAAACCGCCCGTTGTGGTTAAGACAAAGGCCGCCTGCCGGGCCAAGGCCCGCCAGCCAACCGCGCACAATACGTCCATCGTCACGCAGTTCCACATTTTTTCCACGCCAGAGCAAAATATCATCCGCGTGGTTTTTCCACTGCCCGGAAAAAGAGTGGCAGTGAATATATGCCGAATACATGCGCTTTACAAGCTGTTGCCATATGGCTTCAGCTGTAGAAATATACCCCCCCCCTGCTCCCCCCGGGGAGCTTTTCAGGCAGGTGGCCTCCATAGCTGCACCGGTCCGCAGGGCCGCTGCGGGAGGCGCAAAGGTCACGTTTATGCCCATGCCCGCCAGCAGCACGCCCCCACGCTCTTCAAGCAAAATGCCGGCCAGTTTGCGGGGCTGCCCGTCCTTGCCTTCCAGACCAATGTCGTTGGGCCACTTGAGCCGCACGGGCCAGCCAAGCATCCGCAGGCTGCCCGCCAGCAGAAGGGCCGCAGCCGGAGCCGCAGCCGACCCGTCAAAAGGCGCTTCCAAAGGCAAACGCAGGGCCGCGTAGACATTGCCCGGCGGCGAATGCCACGTGCGCCGCAACTG
>NZ_JBAIYW010000221.1:0-4565 GCF_036763055.1 Desulfovibrio sp. 1214_IL3152
CCCGACCCGTCCGCTTCTGCGCAAGGCACCCGGCACGTGCAGGGCCGCCATGAAAGGCGAGGCGGAAAAGGATAGGTCTTTGGGGCGGCCCTGGGTTGACTACTGGCGTTCTCAGCCCTGACAGAAGCCGTTTTCCGGCGTGTGAAGCCCTTGGGGGTGGAAGTTGCCCCCCCCAGAGGGCCAGAGGTAGGCTACCGTGTTTAACCGCGTCCATAACCCCGGGGGGCAACGGCTGAAGCTGCGCTTGCGCCTTTCGGCCAAGGGATTACCCTAGAACCCCCTGGTTTGTGGCCCCTTCGCAAACCGGGGGTTCCCTTTTTGCGTAACACGAATGTGTTTGCCGCGGCAACTCCGTAGCCAGGTTGATCAGAAGTATAACTGCTGTTTTTCTTAAAACGGCGTTCCGCACGAGTAGCACGAATGGCTAAATATTCCCCCCGGATTACGGACTGCAAGTGAAAGCTCACAAATGTAATTACATTGACATTACGTCTAAAATGTACTACATTTTGAAAAATGGAGAGCAATGACATGCAACCAACCATGAATAAAGAGACGACAATAACGTTCCGAGTTGAACCTAGTTTACGCTCTGATTTCACCAAGGCAGCGAAAAAAGTTAAAATGCCCGCTGCTCAAATTTTGCGAATTTTGATGCAAAATTTCATAGATAATGTGCAAGACGCGTCTAATCTTCCCAATAAAGAAGGTGAACACCGGGCGCAAGCAATAAAATTTGCTGAAGCATCTGCAAATTTTGAAGGCTGCTATTTTCCTGAGAATGCCCGCCCATTTATTACTCGTTATATAAACGGAGAAATGGACATAAATAGCATCCTTAAAACTCTTTTGGCATAACTAAAAAGGCAGTGTTGTACACTGCCTTTTTGTGAGCAAACTACTATGTACAGTCAAAAAGAAAAACAAGATATTGCTGTTATTCTTCGTCTCGCCGAATTAGAAGAAAAAGCAGTTCAAGGAAATTTTAATATTTTACATCTCAAAGAGATACATAGACGTATTTTTCAAGATTTTCCAAAACTCGGAAGCGACATTACACCAGGGCAATTTAGAAAACCTGTAGGCAAAAACCTTGATTGGGTAAAAACACGACAGCTTGAAAGCGTTAATGCTGCCTCAAATGTTGCGTATTCAAATATGTCAAAAGACGCTCAAAAAAAATTAGAAATGATGCTTTCTACTATAGACACAAAAAAATTGTCTATATTAAAAAAAGAAGAATTTTGTAAAAATATTGCTGATATATACATTGCAGTTGACTATATACATCCATTCAATGATGGAAATAGCAGGACATTAAGAACTTTTACGCGACAGCTTGCTAAAGAATCAGGCTATCATTTAGAATGGGAGGCTCTTAACAAAAACGCTTCCGGAAGAGATGTTTTATATATTGCAAGAGATATTAGCGTTAATAAAATTTCAATTACGTTAGCTCAATCAGAAGGTACAAAAAGGGATATTACTTTTTCACTTGACCAGCTTGGAAGCAATAAAGATATGCATGCTCTCGTAAAAGAAATTATACATCCAGTCCTTGAAAAAGAGCGCCAACAGACACAAACCAAAAAGCAAGAGCCTGGGAGATAAGTTAGACACAAGGGAGTGTCAAAAAATCTACCTTTTGCCACTTTTTTTATTTCCGTAGCAGGCCGCTTTTTGCCTGTATCAAAAATCCTGTCAAAAATAACTTGCACCTTTGCCGCGTCCGTCTGTCAGCGCAAGAGTCGGAACAGTTTCAAAGTTAAAATGCTCTAATCCCGGGCTGGCGCTTAGCCGTTTTGCCTGTTCGCCTTTTTGGCCGCCCCGTGTTCTGTTTGATGAAGCACGGGGCGGATTTTTATGAATGATTGCCTAATGATACAATTTATCAATATAAAAAGATATGAAAACCAAATAGTTAGTATCTAGATGCATGCTGGCTGCTTTCATTCGGTCCACAACCGTGTATAGTGGCGTTTGGCCCGCAGGGCCGCTTTCGCCCTTTGTAACTTCAAGAAAAGGTTTCTGCTCCCATGTTTGCAATGCCCAAAAATCTGCCCCATCCGCAACTGAAGCCCAATACCGAAGTTGTTTTGCAAAAGCGCTATCTGCGTAAAAACCTGGACGGCAAGATCATTGAAGAGCCGCGCGATCTTTTCTGGCGCGTGGCCGCGTCCATTGCCGCCCAGGAAAAAAGCTACAAAGGCTCAAGCCGCAAGTCTGAGCAACTGGCCCGTGATTTTTACGACCTCATGACCAGCTGGAAATTCCTGCCCAATTCGCCCACCCTCATGAACGCCGGTACGGACCTGGGGCAGCTTTCGGCCTGCTTTGTACTGCCCGTGGGGGATTCCATTGAAGAAATTTTTGACGCCGTCAAATACGCCGCCATGATACACAAATCCGGCGGCGGCACGGGCTTTTCCTTTTCCCGCTTGCGGCCCAAAGACAGCCGCGTAGGCTCCACCGGAGGCGTGGCGTCCGGCCCTGTGTCTTTTTTGCGCATCTTTAATACCGCCACCGAGCAGATAAAGCAGGGCGGCACGCGGCGCGGGGCCAATATGGGCATTCTGCGGGTGGATCACCCGGATATTCTGGAGTTCATCCGGGCCAAGGAGAAAGAAGGGGAGTTTAATAACTTCAATCTTTCCGTGGGACTGACAGAAGCGTTCATGCAGGCTGTGGAAGGCGACGAGCAGTATGACCTTGTTTCGCCCCATAACGGTGAAGTCATAAACCGCCTGCCCGCGCGCCAGGTTTTCGACCTGCTGGTGCGCAAGGCGTGGCAGTCCGGCGATCCGGGCATTGTTTTTCTTGACCGCATCAACCGTGACAATCCCACGCCTGACCAGGGAGATATCGAGTCCACCAATCCTTGCGGCGAGCAGCCGCTTTTGCCCTTTGAGGCGTGCAATCTGGGTTCCATCAACCTTTCCTGCTTTCATGTGCCGGGGCATGAAAACGGTGCAGACCCCGCTGCGGGCATTGACTGGGACGATTTGCGCCGTGTGGTGCATCTGTCTGTGCGTTTTCTTGACAATGTGATTGACGCTTCGCGCTTTCCGCTTGAGCGCATCGGCGAAACCGTGCGCAAAAACCGCAAGATCGGCCTGGGCGTTATGGGCTTTGCGGATCTGCTTTTTCAGCTTGGCGTGGCGTATGACTCGCAGCAGGGGCTTGATCTTGGCGAGCGCATCATGGCCTTTGTGCAGGAAGAAGGACACAGGGCCTCGGCGGAACTGGCGCGGGAGCGCGGACCTTTTCCGGCCTATGAGTCTTCGGTGTTTGCGGCCAAAAAACTTGGGCCGTACCGCAATGCCACGGTAACCACCATTGCGCCCACGGGTACGCTTTCCATCATTGCGGGCTGCTCGTCGGGCGTGGAACCGCTTTTTGCTCTCTGCTTTACCCGCAACATTCTGGATGGCGAACGTCTGGTGGAGATCAATCCGCATTTTGAGACGGCGCTGGAGTCCGGGGGGCTGTTCAGTCACGAACTGATGGATGCGGTGGCAGCCAGGGGATCCATTCAGGATATGGACTATCTGCCCGCTGTGCTGCGCAAGACCTTTGTGACCGCTATGGACATCGCCCCCCAATGGCATCTGCGCATGCAGGCAGCCTTTCAGCGGCATACGGACAATGCCGTGTCCAAAACCGTCAACCTGCCCAACAGCGCGACAGAACAGGATATTCGTGAAATTTACTGGCTGGCCTATCAGGAGGGCTGCAAGGGCGTTACCGTGTACCGCGACGGCTGCAAGAGCATTCAGGTGTTGGCAACCGGAGAAGGCCAGAAAAAAATGGACGGCGGTTCCGCTGAAGCCGCGGACGGAGGTGCTGCGGGCGAATATGTCGACGGGTATGCTGCGGGTGGCCCCATTGCCGCAGCGCCGTCACTGGTGCGCAAGCGTCCGGATGAAGTACAGGGCTTTACCCGCAAGGTGCAGACTGGTCTTGGGGCCATGTATCTTACCGTAAATGAGGTGGACGGCAGGCCCTTTGAAGTGTTCGCCACCATCGGCAAGTCCGGGCGTTCCATCACGGCCAAGGCAGAGGCCATCGGGCGGCTTGTGTCCCTTGCGTTGCGCTCCGGTGTGCACGTGCGTGACGTAGTGGCGCAGATCAAGGGCATAGGCGGCGAACATCCTGTCTTTCGGGGCAAGGGGCTGCTGCTTTCCATACCCGATGCCATCGCCTGGGTGCTGGAACAGCGCTACCTCAAGGACGAAGTGGTGGATACCGTCAATGATATTGCCGCCAGTCGCTGCCCGGACTGCGGCGAAAAGCTGGTATTTCAGGAGGGCTGCCTCATCTGCCCGGCCTGCGGCTTTTCCCGTTGCGGTTAGGGTGATTTTATTTTGAAACCGCTCGGGACGGCTGCGCAGGCAGCCTTTTGCCTGCCGTAAGCGAGCATTTCAAGTGTTAAATGCCCTAGAGCAATTTCACTTTGAAATTGCTCTGGCGGCTGCGTGAGCAGACGTTCGCTACGGAGGCGTAAGCGCAGTTTATCTGCGCGGTTAAACGCCGAAGTGAGCGTGCCTTAAACTTTGAGAATATAC
>NZ_JBAIYW010000323.1:0-4552 GCF_036763055.1 Desulfovibrio sp. 1214_IL3152
GCGGGACGCATCGGTGATGGCGGGCTGGCCCTGCGCCTTTTGCGGCAAAAAGAATTTTCTGCCGCACTGCCCCTGGCCCAGCAGCTCGACCAGCTCAACACCGAACGCAAACAGGCGGAAAACGCCATCCACAGCGAGGCCCGAACTCAGGTCCTGGACATGCTCACCCGCGAACCAAGGGCCAGCCTTGTCCTGTACGGACAGGACTGGCACCCCGGCATCGTGGGTATTGTGGCTTCGCGCATTGTGGAAGAATTTTACCGGCCCACCATTATTCTCTGCCAGGATCAGGGCAGCCTGAAGGGGTCCGGCCGTTCCGTGCGGGAATTTGACTTGCACGCCGGTTTATGCCAGACCGCCGACAGCCTTTCGGGTTTCGGCGGCCACAGGCTGGCTGCGGGGCTTCGCCTGCCCCTGGAAAACCTGGCGCGCTTTCGCGCGGAATTTGAAAATTTTGTTACACAGCAGCTTGGCACAAATCCCCTCAGCCCCAGCCTGACGCTGGAATGCCAGCTGGATTTCGCCCAAGCCAGCAACCAGACCTTTCTTAAAGAACTGGAAATGCTCCAGCCTTTTGGCCCGGGCAATGCCGAACCGGTCTTTGCCTCACCCGCGCTTCTGGTCAAAGACCGCTCACCCTTGGGACGCGGCGGCGAACATGTGCGCCTGCGTCTTCAGGACGAGCACAGCGGCCTTATTCTCACAGCCAAAGCCTGGCGCATGGGCCAAACGCTGACATCTTCAATGGTCGGCAAGCGCATTCGCATCGCCTACACCCCCCGCCTTGATACCTACAACGGTATAACATCCGTTGATGTAGGCATCAAAGACTGGCAACCCGCCTCCTGACCATTACAGTCAGGCTAGAGCTGTGACAGGCAACGGGGAACAAATATTTCCGCCTGTCACAGGGTAATGCTTCTCCACACACTCCTGTCACACAGGTTGACCATTTTTTGCGATGTAACCACCGTATCCAATCACCACAGTCAACGAAAACGTATTGTCATGGCTGACAATTCATTTTAGCATTCTGATAGCATAGATATACTATGGGGCATAGTGATGTTGCAAAACCAATACCAAAGCTGGACAAACAGCAGCGCTGTTTCCAAGCCGCTGTTCGGAACCGAGCGGCGGATCCTGCTGCTGGTCATAACATCAATATTTTCCACAGCATTATTCACTGTTTTTGTTTTCCACCATTACCTTTCTTCTGAACTTAATTATAGAATACTGAGCCGTTCTGACGCCATCTTTTCCCTGCTGCTGAGCCGCATCCCCCCCCAGAGCATCACCGACATCCATACCGCTGACGACAGCAACAGCGCTTTGTATCAGCGAGTGCACGCCACTCTTGAAGGGGTGCGCAAAATCACGGCAGTGCGCTACCTGTACACGGCAAAACGCAATGCCGAAGGCCAGGCCATCTACGTTGTTGACGGACTGAACCCCGATTCCGAAGATTTTCGCTATCCGGGAAGCCTCATTGAAGACGAGGTGGCGCCCATGACGCACATCTGCCTTGACGGCAAATCATTCCTTGGAACCAAGGTAATGGACACCACCTGGGGAAAGATCATTCCAGCATGTGAACCCATAAAGCTGAACGGCGTTACCGTCGGTGCGCTGGTTATCGAGTTTGACGTCAATTCCTTTGCAGAAAGCGCACGGCGCTCGTCGCTGATCTGCCTGACGTTTTCCATCGGCTTTGCCGTGGCCGCGACAGCGGTCACCACATGGCTTTTGCGGAAGCTTTCCGTGCCGCTTTACCGAAAGCTGGCCTATACCGACCTGCTTACAGGCACACTCAACCGCAATGCCTTTGAAGAAAAGATCAGGCAGATAGATGAAAAAAAACAGCAGGACGGGCTGATCATACTGACCTGCGACATCAACATGCTCAAAAGAATCAATGACCAGGAGGGGCATGCGGCCGGGGATGCCCATATCCGCACCCTGGCCCGTCTGCTGGAAAACCACCTCATGGCTTTTGGAAAAACATACCGCATCGGCGGCGACGAATTCGCTTCACTGCTACACAATCTTGCGCCTGAAAACCTGGAAAAGAAAATGCAAAAGCTGTTTTCATTGACGGAAAAAATAAAAGTCAGCGGGTTTCCTTTTGTGTTTGCCTACGGCATGGCGCAATTTGATCCCAAGCAGGACAAGAGCGTGCACGATACCCTGAGACGCGCGGATGCCAAAATGTACGCGCATAAAAACCTGCTCAAGCAAACGGAAAACAAGAGCTTCTCATAACAGCACGTCTACAGTCTCCTCAATGGGAAGACATGAAAATGCTTGACGAAAGCAACCGTGAAAGTTTTTTGAACAAAAAACAGCGCAAAAAGCCCCTTTTGCCGGGCAGCGCGCCCAGACCGCAACGGCCCCCGCAAAATGTTTCTTTGCGGGGGCCGTTGCGGTCTGGCGTGTATCCAGCGGATGGTCAGGGGCGGGGCGGCACGGTGTGTGCCTCTTCAAAAAAAACCGCCGGCTGCAGTATGACAATCTCATCGCTGTTTTTGTCAAAATCCCACAAGCCCTGATCCTGAGCCTGGCGCATGACCTTATAGAGCGAAATGCGGTGCATGCCAAGCAGGTCGGCCATTTCTCTATAAGAAAGATCCCGCCTGGCCCGTAAGGGCGCAGACCCGGGAACCAGGCGCGAAGCGAGGTATTTGCACACTCTGGTCAGTTGCGACTCCAGACTGAGAGATACCAGATGCTGTGAAAGCAGCGTCACCTTGGTGGCATAACTCTGACAAAGGTTGAGCAGCAGCTCCGGCCGTTCTTTGCCAAGCATTTTCACGTCCTGCATGGTGAATGTATGTAAATAGCAGTTTTCCATGCATTCATGATAAAATCGTGCGTCTCCCGTCCGGATAAGACTCCTTTCCTGGTCGTTCGCAAAAAGCGGTGTTTCGTTAAAGCAACAGCCGTCTCCCAGGTACCAGAGGGTTTTCTCTCCGCCATCAGACGCCAGGGCCACCAGCCGTACCCTGCCGCTCACCAGAAAGTACATCCGCTCACTGTCGTCCGCGAATTTATAACCCTTTTTCCATTGGCGCGGCCTGCCTGTAATGACATCACGCCAACACTCGTTGTGTTTTACCAATTCTGTAAAAGACACGGCGTTCCCCCCATTGGAAGAGGTTGTACTCCTGCCAGACCTTGATTGAAAAACGGCATGGCAAGCCTGCATGGTCAGTGAACGTGAAAGCATATCATCCGACAGCCCGCCATTACGAGCTTTGCGGAAAGCAAAATTCGCCACAAAAAGAGCACGCGTTTTTCCGCGTGCGCCACTTTTGCCGGTTTCAAATTTCATGCTGTTACGGCATATTTTTCACGAACGCTATGGAACCACGCCGTTCTTGAAAGACTTATCGCATGGTTGTCCTGTCGTCCATCGTAACAGAGCAGAAAAGTGTTATTTTCTCTGTCGGCAAACTAACGCGCTCTTTTTGTGAATATTGTTGCAATAACAACATTTTCCGCCGTCTCCAAGGGCTAACATGCATTTTACCGACTATCTGTCCGCATCCGTCAGGGCAATACGGCCAGATTGTGCAAAAAAACGCCCGACCAAATGGAGGTTCTCATGGGCCACCCGACTATCTACCCCACCGGTGTCACGGTTTACAACCCTGAAAAAGCCTGGAGCGGCTTTACCATTATCCAGGCTCCCGACAACGGCGCCTTGCTGCTCGGCATGAACGGACACGAGATCCGCATGTGGAAAGACGTGCACGGCTTCCCCAACAAAATGTTCCCCGGCGGCATGCTTATGGGCAGCACCGGAACCCGTCACCCCAAGCACGGCCTTCAGGACCAGCTTGACCTCGTGCAGATCGACTGGGACGGCAACATTGTATGGAAGTTTGACCGTGCAGAATTTATTGAAGATCCGGGTATGGAAGGCCGCTGGATGGCTCGCCAGCACCACGATTTCCAGCGCGAAGGCAGCTCCACCGGCTATTACGCCCCCGGCCAGGAACCCAAGATCGATTCCGGTAACACCCTGGTTCTTTGCCATAAAAACACCATCAACCCCTACATCAGCGACAAAATGCTGGTTGATGACGTTATTTATGAAGTGACATGGGAAGGCGATATCGTGTGGGAATGGAACTGCGCCGACCACGCCGAAGATATGGGCTTTGACGAAGCGGCCCGCAACGCCATGTGCCGCGACCCCAACTTCCGCGGCGGCACCATCATGGAAAATGCCCCCGGCGTGGGCGACTGGATGCACGTCAACTCCATGTCCACCCTTGGACCCAACAAGTGGTTTGACGCCGGCGACGCCCGCTTCCATCCCGACAATATCATTATTGACGGCCGTGAAACCAACATCATCCTTATCCTCGACAAAAAGACCGGCAAAATAGTTTGGCAGCTTGGCCCCAACTATGACCGCACCCCCGAAGAAAAAGCCATCGGCTGGATCATCGGCCAGCACCACGCCCACATGATCCCCCGTGGCCTGCCGGGCGAAGGCAACATCCTTGTGTATGACAACGGCGGCTGGGGCGGTTACGGCAGCCCC
>NZ_JBAIYW010000632.1:0-4530 GCF_036763055.1 Desulfovibrio sp. 1214_IL3152
CAGAGCCGCCGCATCAAGCTGGGCGTCACCCTGCCCCGGAGCGTTGCCACCAAGGATATTCAGGATCACGCGGGCCGTGGATTCGCGCATGTCGCGCATGCTGAAGCGTCTGCGCCGGTTGCGCAGCGCCCACTGGTTGCACGCTTCCACCATGATGGAAAAAACAATGGCCGCGTACATATAGCCCTTGGGGATATGAAAACCCAGGCCGTCGGCCAGCAGGCTCAGGCCGATCATCAGCAGAAAACCGAGGCACAGCACGATGACCGTGGGATGCCGCTCCATAAAGTTGAGCAGGGGAGCCGCTGCCAGCAGCATGATGCCCATAGCGATGACCACTGCCAGCATCATGACGGTGACGTGCTCCACCATGCCCACGGCCGTGATGATGGAATCAAGAGAAAAGACGGCGTCCAGCACCACTATCTGAAAAATGACCTGCCAGAAATCCGCGTGATGGCCCGAATCACCGGCGTACCGGCCGCTATGGCCCTCAAGCCGGTCATGCAGCTCCATTGTTCCCTTGAGCAGCAGAAACACGCCCCCGGCCATCAGTATAAGGTCGCGGGCGGCAAAGCCGTGGCCCCCCAGCTCAAACAGGGGGGTTGTCAGCGTTGCCAGACGCGCCATGACCGTAAGCAGCAGCATGCGCATGAGCAGGGCCAGGCCAAGGCCCACCAAAAAAGCCTGTCGCTTGCGTTCACCGGGCAGACGCCCCACGAGAATGGAAATAAAAACCAGGTTGTCCACCCCAAGTACCACTTCAAGCAGCACAAGCGTGCCCAGGCCAGCCCAGGCGGAAAGGTGTGTGACCCATGAAAAGTCGAACATAATGTCACGCTCCGGGGCGGTTGCCCCTTCTTGCGGAATGACGGATGCGGCGGCCCATGCCCGGCCCCCTAAAAAAGACAAAAGAGGGCCGAAAGCCCCCTTTTGTCAGTAAATTTCCGTTGCCTCGGGCATCGGGTGGTTTTCAGCTTCCGGTGCAAGGCACAGGACGCGCCGGACGTGGCCGAAAAGCAGAAAACCTGAATGCCGCTGCAGGCACGCGCCCAAAGGCGCCCGGCATGTGGCCGGACCAGTCGCCTGGTCCGGCTCGGGAAAGTCAGATGCCATTACTCGGCAGCGAGCTGGATGCGTTCAAAGCCGGTAACAGTGATTTCATCGCCCACGGCCTTGCCCGTTTCACGAACGATATCGGCGATGGTCTTCTTGTCGTCGCGGATATAGGGCTGTTCCATAAGGCACACTTCCTTCTGGAACTTTTTAACCGCGCCGTCAGCAATCTTGTCAACGATATTGGCGGGCTTGCCTTCTTCCAGGGCCTTCTGGCGGTACACTTCGCGTTCGCGTTCCACAGCGGCCTGGTCAAGGCTTGCGGCGTCAAGCGCCATGGGGCTGGCAGCAGCCACCTGCATGGCGATATTTTTGGCGAGTTCCTGCACTTCGGGCTTGTCGGCGCTTTCGGCCTTGCCGCAGGTCAGGAAGGTCAACACGCCGATCTTGCCGTTGGCGTGGATATACTGGCCCACCAGGGAGCTTTCGCCGGGCTTGGTGTGATGGGCAAATTTGCCGAGCTGCATGTTTTCGCCCACAGAGGCGATGAGCTGGGTCACTTCTTCACCCATAAGGGCTTCAAGGGCAACGGCGTCGGCGGGGGCATTGTCCAGCACGCTTTTAGCCACCTTGGCGGCCATGGCCTGGAACTGGTCACCGCGGGCCACAAAGTCGGTTTCGCACAGCAGCGAAGCCATAGCCACGGTTTTGCCGTCATCGCTCAGGGCCACGGTTACAAGACCTTCACTGGTGGCGCGGCCGGATTTTTTGGCAGCCTTCGCCATGCCCTTCTGGCGCAGCCAGTCAACGGCCTTTTCCAGGTCGCCTTCCACTTCCACCAGGGCTTTCTTGCAGTCCATCATGCCCGCGCCGGTCATTTCACGCAGTTCTTTCACCATCTGAGCAGTGATAGCAGCCATTGTATTCTCCAAATGCGTCCGGCCTGCAGCCGGAGTTATCAAAATTACTTCTTGAATTGCAGAATTGCATCCAAAACGGGGCAGCGCAGCCATAAATCAGGTTGCGCTGCCCCCAGGAATGCGAAAGCAGAAAGCCGGCTATTGGGCGGGAGCAGCTTCGGCAGCGGCGGCCTTTTGCATGGCTTCTTCAGCGTTGGCGGTTTCGCCCTTGTGGTCTTTGCCCATGGCTTCGCCTTCCATGCAGGCTTCGGCGAAAGCGGCCACAAACAGCTTGATGGCGCGGATGGCGTCATCGTTGCCGGGGATGATGTAGTCGATGACATCAGGGTCGCAGTTGGTGTCGGTGACAGCAACAATCGGGATGCCGAGCTTGCGGCATTCCTTGACGGCGATGTCTTCGCGATGGGGGTCGATGATAAAAGCGATCTGGGGCAGACGCTCCATATTCTTGATACCGCCGAGGGTTTCTTCCAGCTTGGCAAGCTCGCGTTCCAGAAGCAGGATTTCCTTTTTCTGGTAGCGGTTGATGCTGCCGTCGGCAAACATGGCTTCAAGCTTCTTCAGGCGGTCAACGCTCTTCTGAATGGTGACAAAGTTGGTGAGCGTGCCGCCCATCCAGCGATTGGTCACAAAAAACTGCCCGGCGCGACCGGCTTCGGCGGCCACGGCCTCCTGGGCCTGGCGCTTGGTGCCGATGAAAAGAACCTTGCCGCCCTTGGCCACAACGTCCACCACTTTGTCGTGGGCAATGCGGAAGAGCTTCACGGTCTGCTGCAGGTCGATGATATGGATGCCGTTGCGCGCGCCGAAAATGTAAGGACGCATCTTGGGGTTCCAGCGGCGGGTCTGGTGACCGAAGTGCACGCCGGTTTCCAGCATTTGCTTCATGCTGACGTAAGCCATGGGGATTCCTCCAAAGGGTTGTTTTCTTCCACCCACGCCCTGACCCTGCAACCCGGCGTTGCGCCTGAAGCGCAAAAAAGAACGCCGCCACACGCGACATTCCGCCGGGCACCCCGGGCCGCTGCCTGGGTGTGCTTGATGGAAAGGGTGTACATACATGATCACTGTAGGCTTGGCAAGCGCCGACGCGCCCTTTCCGCCCAAAAAACGGCCTGCGTGCAGCCCCTTTTCAAAGCCTGAAGCAGCCCTTATAGTTGGTGTTCATCTGCCGCAAAAATACAAGAAAAAATATCCGCAGGAAAAAACATGAACAACTACGGCTTTACCCTGATCACCGAACAGCAGTTGCGCGAAGTGGACGGCTCCGCCCGTCTGTGGCGGCACGAAGCCACCGGCGCACAGTTGCTTTCCATCAGCAATACGGACGAAAACAAGTGCTTTGGCGTGAGCTTTCGCACGCCGCCCACCGATTCTACCGGCGTGGCCCACATTCTGGAACACTCCGTCCTCTGCGGGTCTGACAAATACCCCGTCAAGGAACCGTTTGTGGAGTTGCTCAAAGGCTCCTTGCAAACCTTCCTCAATGCCTTCACCTTTCCGGACAAAACCTGCTATCCGGTGGCAAGCTGCAATCTGCGCGACTTTTACAATCTTATCGACGTCTATATTGACGCCGTTTTTCACCCGCGCATCAACGAAGACATCTTCAAGCAGGAAGGCTGGCATGTGGACGCGCCCTCCGCGGACGGCCCCTGGGCCTACAAGGGCGTTGTCTATAATGAAATGAAGGGCGTCTATTCCTCGCCGGACTCCGTGCTTGCCGAGCAGAGCCAGCAGGCCCTTTTCCCCGACACGCTGTACAGCCTTGATTCCGGGGGCAACCCCCAGTGCATCCCCGACCTCACCTACGAGGCTTTTCGCGACTTCCACAGCCGCTACTACCACCCGAGCAACGCCCGCTTTTTCTTCTGGGGCGATGACCCGGAAGCGGAACGGCTGCGCATTGCGGGCCAAGCCCTTGAACAGTACGCGGCGCGCCCGGTGGATTCCACCGTTCCCCTTCAGGCCCGCATCGACACGCCGCGCCATATCGAAGTTCCCTACGCGGCTTCCGAAGGCGAAAAACGCGCCCTGTTCACGGTCAACTGGCTGCTTGGCGAACGCGGCGACGTGAATCAGGCCCTGCTGATGGAAATGCTTGAGCACATCCTTGAGGGGCTGCCCGGCTCTCCCCTGCGCAAGGCGCTCATCGCCTCCGGCCTTGGCGAAGACACCACGGGCTGCGGGCTGGAAACCGACCTGCGCCAGATGTACTACTCCACCGGCCTCAAGGGCGTGGCCCCCAGAGACGTTCCGGCGGCCGAAGTGCTCATTTTTGAAACCCTGGCGCAACTGGCCGAAGAAGGCATCCCGGCGGCCGCTGTGGAAGCCGCCGTCAATACCGTGGAATTCGCCTATCGCGAAAACAATTCCGGCCGCTTCCCGCGCGGGCTTTCAGCCATGATCCAGTCACTGTCCACCTGGCTGTATGACGGCGATCCCCTGTCCCCGCTGGCGTGAGAGGCCCCGCTTGCCGCACTGAAAAAACGCATCAAGGCAGGCGAACCCGGATTCGAGCAGGCCATAAAAGACTGGTTCCTGAACAACAACC
>NZ_JBAIYW010000244.1:0-4526 GCF_036763055.1 Desulfovibrio sp. 1214_IL3152
GGCCGCGCCCCTGCCTTTGCGGAGGAAATCCCACGCAGTCATGCCCGCCGCCCCTGCCGCAATGCTGCCCCCAACAGCCGTTGTGCCTGCCAGGGCCACGCTGGCTGTAGGGTTTGTTTCCATAAATTCCGTTGCCGATTTCAAGCCCCAGTCAACGCCGCCCTTAACTTTTGCAAAAAAGCCGTCCATGGCGGCTTCCCAGGCGTTACCAAGGGAGTCAAACTTTGATTGGGTGGAGGTCTGCACACGCTCAAAGAACTTGTCCACGGACTCAAGGGGGTTGCCTTCAACAGCAGCGAGCACCTCGGCACGGCGCTCCCCACCATTGGCAAGGGCTACCGCAGCCTGTCGTGCCTGACGGTCAGGTATAACTTTGCTGAAAAGCTGAATTTGTCGGCTTGAAAGCTGCATTTTAAGCGCTTCTTTCTCTTTCCCATCTGCCTTTTCCCATTGGGCATGCAGCTTTTTGTACAGCTTGTCTTTTTCCACCACGCCCTTTTGGATGGCATCCACAAGCGCCATGTTCATGTCGCCACCGCTGGCGGCGGTACGCTGATAGATAGCTGTAAGATTAACCTTTTTTTTAAGCCTTTTCTCGGCCACGTCACCACTGCGAAAAGCCTGTAGGTTTGCATAAAGCATCGCGGCTTCATCGCTGGAGCCAGCCGCATCGCGCAGAACCTGCAAGTTTGAAAAGTGATAGGCCGCGCCTCTTACGCCCAGCATGTCCGGCGCGTTGGTAAAAATGCCGGGCATATGTTTGGCCATGTCCTTGGTTTCAAACGCCCCCACGCTCCCCGCATTGGCCGCCATACCAAGGACAATTTCAACGTCTTCAGCCTTGAATTGCTTGGCCTTAAGACCTGCCGCGACCATGTTTGCAAGGTCTGCACCTTCGGAGGCTGTGGCCGTAGCCGTACGCTGAATGCCCGGCAATACTTTGTCAGTCGCTGCAAAATCTAGCCCGGCCTGAAAAAGTGCCCCTCGCGTTGCCCGCGCGCCTTCCAGAGTGCCGCCGCCATACTTAACGGCAGAGGCATCAAGCTCCCGCAATTTCTTGACGTCAACTTCCGCTATGTTCGCGTCATCAAGGTATTGGCGTTCACGGCTGACAGGCGCGTCAATCGCCTTTTTTGCAGCATACCCACTCGCAGCAAGGCCCGCGCCAGTTTTCCAGACGCCATCCATGCCCCGGCCAAGGCGTTGCATATGGCTGACAGTGTCACGGGCGGTCTGCCCTACGCCGCGCAAGGTGCGGCGTAGGGCAGACGCCCGTTGTTCGGCCCTTTGCAGATTGCCGCCGACCTCTCTGGATTCGCTGGCAATGGCATCCATGCTTCTGGCCGCGTCCTTGGCCTCTTTGCCGATAGCGTCCATACTTTTGGCCGCGCTCTTGGCATCTTTAGCCATGCCTTTCATGGCTTCGCCCTTGCCGATTGCGTCTACAGCCGTGCCGGTTTTGGCGGCGGATTTACCCAAGCTGTCCAGAGCAGTGCCCGCAGGGCGCGACAGGCTATCTTTGAGCTTCAGTTCCGCTTGTACTTGCAGGTCGGACATGGCGCTTCCACTTTCGCCAGTTCTGGCGTTTGGTTACAACGTTTCTTGCTTTGGGTTTGGCGGGGAATAGCACGTCAACAAAAACTTCAGCCTCCGGCAGGGACATGGCCCGGACCTCGGCCAGGGTAAAACCACGGCCTACCAGCGCGGCCTCTACTTCGCGGAGGCGGCGGAAGATTCCGCGCTGGAGGCCAAGAGCTTTTTTGCAAGCTCATCCTCCACAGCCAGAAGAACGCCATATTCCGGCGCGGGCAAACCGGCCAAAAGCTCGGCAGTGATGGCATCAGCAGGAATTTCACCCAGGCGGGTTATGGTGCGTGACCACTTGTGGCGATTCATGCGGGCGTTGCTGGCATCCGGCCCGGCATCTTCAATGGCGGCCTCCACATCTTCCAGGGTGGGGACGCGCATGGTAAAATCTTTATGCATCTGCCCGTTGAATTCTATACCGAAAAGCAAAGTACCGTCAGTTGTAAGTCTGGACATGGATTACTCCTTTACTTCATCCACAGCAAAAAGGGTGAGATCGCGCTTGGCTTCGCCTTCGCTTTCGTATTGGGCGCTTACATCCTGAACGCAGCAGCCGGTATATGCCGTGCGCTGCCCCTTGCCATTGACCGGGTAAATAACCAGTTTGGCATCGCGCACCTTGGACCAGTTACGCTCCTTGCCATTGGCCGGAATTGGTACGGCCACAGTAAGCTCGTAAGTGGTAACACCCTGGCAGAACCCGGCAATGCGAGCGCGGCGGTTCATGGTTTTCACGGGCAGGCAGCCGGTATTTTCCTTAACGCTGAAACTGGCGCACTCGATTTCTTCGCCGTCCACCTCAAGGACGATTGCGCCCACGAATTCTTCCATAGCCATTGGCGGCTCCTTTTTGGGTTTAACGGGCGACAAAAAGCAAAGCCCGCACTGCCACAATAGTGGCAGCGCGGGCCAAAGAAAGACTGGCGCACGTCAGCGGTTGACTAGTCGTCTATTGCCATATGAACGGTTTTTTCTACACGATGACGAGTGATGAAGGAAGTTTCTTCCAAAGAGTTAAGCGTGCTGACTGAGAAATTCTTCGCGTGTCTGATAGACATATAATTCGAAGCTAAAACATTTAAATCGGTAAAAGCATTTGCATATCCAAACGGCAATTGTACATGCTCATACTTTTTATAGAAGGCGTCATTCCTTTTCTGCCACGCCTTACCGGCAGGCGTATTAAGACCACCCTGTGCAAATTCTGGCTTCTGCTTGAGCAGTTTTAAGGCATTATATGATTCTTGAACAGCCTCTTTATACTCTTTTAGTTGCGGATATTTTTCCAAAGAGAAGGTTCCATATTCAAGGCTTGAAGCAAACGTAGGCTCTATAACTATTTTCCCGGCCGCATCTCCGAGTACGGCAGGTGTTTTTATGCGCTCCATCAATGCATTAATGATGGCGGGCATGTCTTCATTGTCAGCATTTTTTATATTCGGCTTGATTATCAGCGTTTCGTATACAAGCACGTCATCGTCGTCTTTTTCTTCCGCGAAGGCAGGCACAGCCAGAAGCAGAAACAGCAGACAGGCGAACAGTTTTTTCATGGTGGGCGGCTCCTTATATGTGGTTGCCGATAGGGTACAAAAAGCCCCTTGCCGGGGCAAGGGGCTGTAAGGCCTTGCGCGATAGTTGGCACTGGCTGAAAAAGTGGCAAATCTGCCCCAAAATACTTGTGGACATGCGCAGTCTGCCATGCTGTCTTGCTGTGACAGGAGGAGATATGAAACTTGAGCAGGTAGAAAACATTGCAGATGCCGCACGGGCTGGGGCATCTTTTGGCTTTT
Source organism: Desulfovibrio sp. 1214_IL3152 (assembly GCF_036763055.1). Classification (NCBI taxonomy): domain Bacteria; kingdom Pseudomonadati; phylum Thermodesulfobacteriota; class Desulfovibrionia; order Desulfovibrionales; family Desulfovibrionaceae; genus Desulfovibrio; species Desulfovibrio sp. 1214_IL3152. The sequence goes on from NZ_JBAIYW010000244.1 coordinate 3,378, forward strand.
CCACGGCTATGGGTTACGCCATAGACCAATTGCTTGCTGCGGCAAGAGCTGCAAAAGATGAACGTACCGGAGCCGTGGCTACCGCGCTGGCGAGCCTTTTACACGAAAGCAGGCAGACGGCGCATGATGAATTTATAGGCTCGTTCAATGTGGACGTAGTGGATAGCGTGCAGTAAAAAGCCCCGCTCTGGCGGGGCTTGTGGGCTATTCTTTTTTGTCAGGTTCGGGCGGCTCTGCCGCTGCCTCGGCATCCCGCCGCTGTTGCGCAAGCCACTCTCGCAGTTGGTCTTTGCTGCCAGTGTCCAAAGCGACCAGTTTCCAACTGCCATTGTCATCGGCAATTAACACAAGGCTCTTTTGCATTGCCAGCGCGGCAATGGCTTCCTTGATGTGGTCCCGGCTATCAGCCAGCGCCCGCGCCAAGACCTGCGTCTGCTCACGATTTGCAGCGAAGTTTTTGGCGTTGGTGTCGAGCGACTCCCTGTGACGGAGACTGCTCTTGTAGATGTCGCCAACAACAGAAGCCATCCAGAGCGCAAGGAACAGGTAGAGCAAACCGTAAATGCATATTTTTTCAAGGTCCATAACCTTCTCCCTACAGCAACAAGTCCACGCGGGCGGCCAGTACATGCAGGCCGTTGACCACGTCGGCGGGTATTTTGATGTTAAGGCGGTTGGGGTCTTGCAGGTCGCGCTCGGCAATGACGCCCTCGGCGTTGGCCGTAACCTCTTCCAGAATTTCCAGCGTTTCGAGATTGCGCAGTACGTCCAGCACTTCGGAGCGTACCTTGGCCGGTGTGCGGGCCGAGAGCTTTTCGCGCGGGAAGCGCAGGTCAACGCGCTCTTTGACCGCCTTGCAGGTGTAATCAAGTGTGCGGATGGTCGTCATGTCCAGCATGCTGATATCCGTAGCGCCTACGGCATTGCGGGTATAGGTGCTGACGGCGCGGACAATCTGCACTGTTTCGCCCGGCCCGACCTCCAGAGGGGTGACGCCGTTTTTGAGCATGGTTTCCTGCTCATTGCGCGAGAGGCGGGCAGCCACGGGGGGCGCGGCAATGCCGGAAAGTTCCAGCGTGTTCAGGGGGCGGGCCGGGTCTTCTTCGCTGGCGGCAACGGCGGCGTAAGCGGCGGCAAGCTCTTCGGGCA
>NZ_JBAIYW010000077.1:0-4512 GCF_036763055.1 Desulfovibrio sp. 1214_IL3152
GTATGCGGCCTGTTCCGGTGCGGTCTGTTCCGGTGCGGTCTGTTCCGGTGCGAGCTTTGCGGTTTGCCGGGCTTGCGGGTTGCGGCGAGCGCATTTTTGCTGCCGGGCCGGTTGCTTGTACAGTGCCAGGGTATGATTTATAGTATCCCGACCCGCAACCGTAAACAGCCGGGCGCCCGCCCGCGCACGAGATGTACCTTCATGACGATTTTTGCCGTCTTTTTACTGGCCCTGGCCCTGTCGATGGACGCTTTTGCCGTGGCCGTGGTTTCTGGCTGCGCCTTGCAGAAGCCCAGGATTCGCCATTATGTGCGCCTTTCCGCTGCCTTTGGCTTTTTTCAGTTTGCCATGCCGGTCATCGGATGGTGGCTGGGCGTATCCGTTCGGGAATATATGGAAGCATGGGATCATTGGATTGCCTTTGTTCTGCTGGGCTGGATAGGCGGCAAGATGGCGCTTTCAGGGCTGCGGGCGCTCAAAAATCGTGAGTCCTGCGCCTGTCCTCTGGTTGATCCCACGGCCGGGAGCAATCTTGTGGTGCTTGGCGTAGCCACCAGCATAGACGCCCTGGCCGTGGGCCTTTCCCTGGCTATTCTGGGTACGCCCATCTGGGTGGACGCAGCCGTCATAGGCATTGTCTGCGCGGTGATTACGGCTTGCGGCGTCTATCTCGGCAAAACCCTGGCGAACCTCTGTGCTCTCAACGGCTGGGCGGAGCTGGCGGGAGGCTTGACGCTGCTTGCCATTGCTTGCAACATTCTGCGGGAACATCAGGTTTTCTGATAATCACGTCCGCCGCGGGGCCGCCTGCCCGACCCGAAGCCCCGACCCGAAGCCCCGGCAGAGCAGACCGCACGGCGGAAGAACAAGGAGGCTCCATGTCTACGGTCAGCGCCAAATACCTCGGTGATCTGCGCGTGGAATGCGTGCATAACCAGAGGGGAGCCAAAATTATTACAGATGCCCCCAGCGACAATCAGGGCAAAGGCGAATCGTTTTCGCCCACAGACCTTTGCGCCACGCCCTGGGGACTTGCGCTATGGCCATCGCGAGCAGTTACGCTAAAAATCACGGCTTGGATGTGACCGGCACGGAAGTGGAAATAACCAAGGTCATGAGTGCCGATCCGCGTGGCATCGGTAAGATTGAGGTGATCCTCCCTGTTGCGCTTCCATTTCATGCGAGTACAGGCATACTCTGTTTTTTCCCAAACGCTTGGCTTCGTACATGGCAATATCTCCACGGCGAACTATTTCATCCTTGCAGATATCGGCTGTGCTTACCATAACGATGCCTATGCTGGCAGAAAGCTCCTGCCAGGGGGTCTCTTTTGTAAAAACGGCTTTCATTGCCTTCTGTAATTGGAGCGCTTGATTAACCACTTGTTCCGCGATGCGGGCTCCGTTCAAGTACAGAACAAATTCATCGCCGCCCACGCGGGCGATGAGGGCTTCTGCAAAATTTTCTTGCAAAAGCCGGGCCGTCAGTTTCAAGGCGTCGTCCCCCATATGGTGACCATAAGTATCGTTGATTTGTTTGAAGTTATCCAGATCGACAAAAAGCAATGATGTCCCTACTCCGCAGATTTCTGGGATATTGTTATAAAAATATCTTCTGTTGAACAGCCCGGTGAGTTCGTCAGTGTTGGCGTTGTGTTCCAGTTTCTGCTGCGAGTTACGCTCCTGCGTCACGTCTCTGTATATAACCAGCAGGCCAATGCGGTTCTTAAATATATCCAGAATATTTTTCTCGTAAGATTCCAGAATTACTTCTTTCCCTTCGCTCCAGGATCGCACTTCAAGGTGGGCGCCAATCTGCTTCAGCCTATATTTTTTGATAGCAGTATCACGCAGACAAGAGCGATCTCTGCCAATAATTTCTTCCGCACTCTGGAATCGAAAAAAATCCAGAAACTTTTGGTTTGTATTAACAATCCTGTTGTTTGCATCCAGGATCATTGCAGCAAAGGGGAGGTTTTGCAGGATTATATCAACTTCGGCGCTCGAATTCGTAATATCCGTCATATCATAGGCAATACCTACCGTACCTATGATCTTTCCATCTTCATCAAGGATGGGAGATTTGCGCGTTTTGAACTGGCGCATACCCGTTTGGGTTTTAACAATTTCATCGAATATACAGGTCTTAGCCCGCGCTATGACTTCTTCTTCAGTTTCCAGGCAGACATACTCGCCATCAGCATATTCGTCGGGTTCAATATCCCATATGTAATAATGCCCACGCCCGGTGACATCTGCTTTGCTTTTTCCCACAATATTGCAAAAGGCGTCGTTAACCTTGAGGTGTGCGCCACGTATGTCTTTGAACCAGACCAGGTCAGGGGTAGTATCAATGGTAGTTTCCAAGCAATGCTGCAATAACGCGTATTTTTTATGAAGCAGCGCATTATTTAGCAAATTTTTGACACGCATGGTCATAACCGCCGGGCTGTCCGTCATGGACCAAACCTCGTCCAGAAGAGAGATCAGACTTTCAGGCAGAGTAGCCTCTTGACCGGTGGTATCTATTAAAACAATCCGCACTGTGGGCTTGGCCGTTTTTTTGAGGCCGGGCAATAAGACAAGGTGTTCTAGCCCTAGAAAGTAAATATCTTCTTTGTCCTGAGCCTCCGCGGGAAGCGATTGAACTCCGGCGTTAAAGGATACTTTGTGTCTGAAATCAGCATCAGACTGTAGTGTTTTAAATACGTCTTCAAGTAGCGGTTCTACAGGATAGAGGCTGATCCGCAATGTACAGTGAAACATTGAACTGCTCCATTCAAAAGTTATGCTTCAGTAAATGGAATCATACCAAGCATAAAAATCGCACGGTTTCAATTTGAAAGCGCAACACTTGTTGTTTGGACGTTAGAGCAATTTCACTTTGAAATTGCTCTGGCGGCTGCGTGAGCAGACGTTCGCTACGGAGGCGTAAGCGCAGTTTATCTGCGCGGTTAAACGCCGAAGTGAGCGTACCTTGAACTTTGAGAATGTATATTCTCAAAGTTAATCTGCTCTAGCCGAAGCCGAAAAGTTGTATAGGGAGTCTTGAACCCCAGACATTTTCTTGGTCTCCAGTTCAGGCGGCACATGGCCGCGACAATCTCATCCTGCGTAACCGCTTCAAGGCTCACGCCCTTGGGGAAGTACTGGCGCAAAAGGCCGTTCGTGTTTTCGTTCAGCCCTCGTTCCCAGGAGTGGTGCGGGTGAGCAAAAAAGCCCTGCGCCTCCAGCTTGCCTGATAGAGCATTTAACACTTGAAATGCTCGCTTACGGCAGGCAAAAGCCTGCTTTCTCGCATTTCGTGGCAAGGATTTTTAAGAAAATCCTTGCAGAGCAGTTAACTCATTTCATTCGTTGACTGCTCTAGTGCCGCGTGGTAGCTGAACTTTTTGCCGTTATCGTAGGTGATGGTATGTACATAGTCCTTTATAGGCGTCAAAAGTCCAAGGATAACACGGGAAACTTCACTGGCGGACTTGTTTCTGGCTTTACCCACCAGCTTCAAGCGGCTTTTTCGTTCCGCCAGAGTACCAAAAGAGAACCTCCCTTGCTGCCTTCAACGTAATCGGCCTCCCAGTCGCCAAGGCGTGAGCGTTCATCAACCACCTTCGGGCGCAGATCAATACTCACTCGATCTTTCATTTGTCCGCGTCTGTCTGGCCTGCCGTATCGTCGTTTTCGCTTGCGCTGGCAACGCAAGTGGGGTGCAGACTCCCGCCGTTCTTTTTGCCCGCCAGAATGTGTTGGTAAATCCATTCATGACTAATGTTTATCGCTTGCAGGGCAAGCACGCCAGAGATTTGCTCAGGGCTGTTATCAAGGCGCAGTCTCTGCTCAACCGCAAGCCATGTCGTTGCCGAGATTCGGTTTTTCCCTTTACAGGCCTGCCTTTCACGGCTTTTGGCATCCGCCTGTTTGTCGCGATATCCCCGCAACCCCGTGTTACGGGCAAGTTCATGGCTCACTGTCGAAACATTGCGGCCAATTTCCTTCGCCGCTTCCCGCATCGACTTTCCGCTTTTTAAAGCCTGGCAAAGGTAATAGCGTTCTTTCTTAGCAAGGCGCGCATAGTGCATAAGCCTCTCATCTGTGCTGGATAGATAACCAACATCTAACACACCTTGCTTTTCTATTCAACACACAGGGTGTTACACTTGTAACTTGAATCCAGCCCTCTCAAAGAAGTCATTAATCTTCTCATTAAAGAATATTGTAATATAAGGGGTAAAACGGAACATGCATTTCCCTTCACATTATCTTTGGGTAACATCCAAAATAATATCTGGCCGTGCTTCAAGGATGTAGCATGGTTGTGGGCACCACTTTGTGATCATTCTATTCCCATGGACAGCCAGAGGATAGATTTGGAAAAACTCTCAATGGTTAGATGCTGTAGTCACGAGACTGAAGCCCACAAAAAGATACACCTGATCTGAACGGCAGCCAGAAATGAGGCCGCATTTTTTGCGTACCGAGTCGCTATGCCGCGCCATTGCTTCAAATAGAGAAA
>NZ_JBAIYW010000241.1:0-4488 GCF_036763055.1 Desulfovibrio sp. 1214_IL3152
ATCCAGAGCGCCCTGCGCTGCATCCTGCGGGGGGCGTGCCATAGGCCCGGCCTTGGCATGGGCCGTGCGCGTGCTGGCGTCTTCCTGCCCTTGATCCTCCGGCGTAGATACATGTGTGGCCCGGATACGGTCGTTGTCGTCAGCCGCAACGGGCAGCTTGAGCCGTTCCATTATGCCCCTGCTGCTGATGGGCAGGTACGGCGCAAGGCTCGGGATGGCATTGGCGTACAGCTCCAAGTCTTCTGCCTGCTGCGTGTCAAACCGAAAATACGGCAGCAGTTTGCGGTCAGTGATGCCAAGGTTAAGCGCACACAGCGGGGCCACAAGCTGGGCCGTAAGCGTTGATGCCAACTGCGCTGCATCAGCCACAAGCAGATCGTGCCGTATCTCGTTATGTACCATGCCCAGGGCGTTGGTGCTGGTTTTGCCATCCGCCTGACTTGTCAGCGTGCCGCCCAATATGGCCTTGCTCATGCCGCGTTCGCAGCGTTCAACCAACAGCCCCGGTATATCCTGCGTGGCGGGGTTGACCGTTTCAAAAACGATGTCCATACCCTGCGGTATGATGCCCGCCGCATCCTGCCCAAGTGTCCGCAGGGCGTTGAGCAAGGCATGCTTATCATCCTTGCTGCTGCCGGGCGGATATTTGCCCACGCGCATGGGCAGGCCATGAATCTGCGTAAAGGCCATTTCACTATTGAGGGCATAGGCGCGAATGAGGTACGTCCACGCCAGCACACGGAACAGTCCGGCACGCGGCAACCAGCCGCTTTTGCTGCGGTGCTTGTGTACAATCCAGCCCAGGGGCCAAAGAGGCGCACCTTCCAGCGTGCCGTCGCGCAGATGAAGGCAGTTACGGTCGTTTTGCGGGCAGGTAAACCACGACTGCGGGCGGAATGTCAGCTCGGATGGCAAATGAATGCCCTCGGAAAATTCCCACTGAAGCTCAAGAGCGGAAAAGCCGTGGCCGATGCCATCGGCCATATCAAGCAGCACGTCTTCAAAATCCGGCAGCATGTCAAACCATTCACGCACCTTTTCTGCGGCATCTTTGGCTTTGGCGTCGTCGCTGGCGGGTATGATGTTCCAGTCCAGCGTAAGCAGCGCCCGGCGGCGCTTGCCCATCTCGGCCGAGAGGTGATCGCAGCGATCCTCCATATCTGCAAACAGCGCATGCTGTTCCATAATCTGCCCGGCGTCTGCGGCTTCAAGGATGCGCACCAGACGCGCAGGCGTGAGGCCGCGTGTGAGATCGCCCCATTGCTCCAGACAGAGCAAGGACGTAGCAAGGCTGCCCTCTTCGGACTGGCGCGCGCCGTGCAATACGCCGGGGGCGGGTTTGACAGAAGCTGCCCGACGGCGCGGGCGGGGGCGAAACAGAGGCATACTTACCACCTTTGCGGGCTGTAGCCGCCCGCGCAGTCGTCAAAGTCGTCAATATCAGTGCCAACCATGCCGCCAAATGGAGACACGCGCGGCACGCGGATAAAGGCATCCTGCAAGCTCACAAAGCCACGGGTTGCCACGCGCCAGAGCATTTCAAGCGCGTCCGGTCCGTCATCGTGGTCGGCCTTGGGCCAATGGCGCAACTGGTCTATAAGCGTGTGCTGGGTGTGGTGCAGCAGTATGCGGCCTTGCGCCATATAAGGATGCAGGGTTTCAATACGCAAATCTTTGTCCGTGCTGTTTACAACAGGCTGGATAGGCAACGGTGTGCCGCTGGCAATGGCCCGCTGTATGGCAACGTCTGCAAAGAATGCCTGGAACTGCACAGTTTCAACGGCCCACATCAGGCAGTTATACGAGCGTTGCAGGGCAATCATGTCTTGTATGATGCGGTCAGGGTGGCGCTTGCGGATAAGCGCTTCAAGCGTAAACAGACGCATGGTATCACGGTGCAGGCCACCGACAAGCAAAGCCGAGGGGTCGCGGCCCTTGCCTGACTTACCAAGCGACGGGTCACACGCGCCAAAAGGCAGCAAGCCGGAAGGCAGCTCCGTCCACAGCACAATCACACGGGCAAAGGGGGCATTGCCCGTGGACAGCGGGTCGTTTTGCTGTTCGCTGTCAAAGGCGTCATGGTTTTCTGCCCGCTTGCACATGAGCTTGTACAAGGGGCGGTAGCTGGGCCAGCTCACAACCGCGCCCGCGTCCATAGCGGCACGGTTGGCACTGTAATACGCAAGGGCCGCGTCTGGCCCGCCATCCTCGCTTCTGTCGTTGTAGATGGCCTCCCACGTATCCCACAGATCCATATGGTCGGGCCATTTTATGATGCTCTGGAAGCGTTTGCCACGCCACGCGGGCTTTTTGAGCGTGCGCGCCAGCACGGAATCATAATGCAGGATGGTACCCACATAGATGATGTCCATGCTGTCGTCAGCGGGGCCAAGGTTCAGCACCGTAGACATGAGCCAGTTTTCCAGTTTGTCGCGTTGTTCAATACTCTTGACGTTCTCGTCGTTTTCAAGGTCGTCGAGAATAACCAAATCCGGGCGCAATGGGCCATGCCGCAAGCCGCGTATACGCTTGAGCGCGCCAAACGCCTGTATTTTGATATTGCCAGTTGTGACGATAGTGCCCACATTCCAGATGCGGCCAGCCCCGGTGTGTTCGGGGAAGTCCGTTATAAGGCGCGGGTTACTTTCAAGTTCTACCTTGATGCCCTCCAAGAAAGGGGCTGCCTGCTCAAAGGCGTCAGCAATGATAGGTATATACCGCTTGCGCCCGGTAAGCGCGCACCACAGCACCAGCATCAATGTGATGCGAGTAGACTTTGCTTCGCCGCGCGGCGCTGCAAGCGCCTGCTTGATGCCTTCGGAGGCGTCAACAACGGTGGGCAGGTTGGCGTCAATCCACTCATGCAGTGCGCTGGGGCCAGTGGGCTTGCCGCCTACCTGCGTGTAGTGCGGAAAATATGTTTCGCAGAAAAATTTGAAGTTCGTTTGCGCGCATTTACGGCGGGCCTTGGATGCCTTGGCGTCAACCGGGAATGCCGCACAGTTGGCCTCAATAGTGCGGCGCAGAGTGTCGGCATACTCGCCAAGCTGCTGCAAAAACTCCTTTTGCGTGAGGTCTTTCTTAGCCATGCGCGCCCCCAAGCGCCTGCGGCAAACCTGCGGCAAACGGTTCCAGCACCTCTAACAGAGCATGGGCATGCTGCGGGTATTCGCGCTGCACATACTCGCCCAGGAGGCGCAGCACGCGCAGGGCCACGGCAAGCTCGCCCGTTTCTGGCAACACCCTCTTTGAGGCCGCAAGCATTTTATTGAAGCTGTCTGCAAGGCTGGCAAGGGCTTCAACTTTTTTGCCCGCAGGAATGTCTGCGGAGGTCATGACTGTTTCCAGCAGGGTTTTGTGCATGGTAACATAGTCACCCACCATCTGCCGGGCTATGGCCTCCACACCCTCACCTGCAAGCGCCTGCGCGCCGCGCAGCTTGTCCCAATCGTCTCCAGATTTGAGGGCGCGGGCCTTCCAGCTGCGGAGAGTCGCCAGTGGCACGCCGTGGGCTGTGGATACCTGCGTCAGCGGCAGCATGTCATATATATAGGCCGCACGGGCAGCGTTGCGAGTTTTAGCGTCGTGGGCCATTATTTAAAACCGCCTTTGAAGTATGCGCCGAGGACACCCGACACAAATGACAGCAGGCTGATCAGCACGCCGATAACAGCCCGGCTGCCAGCTTTTTTGCCCTCTTCGAGTACACGAGCCTCACGCAGTTGACGCACCTCCAGTTCAACTTCGCGGAGCCGGTCTGTCGCGTCACCCAGTTGAGCAAGCAATAAATCCAGCTTGGCATTAAGCCGGGCAAGCTGGACCGCGTGATCTGTGTTGGTGTCCATCGGCGGCATCGTGTTTACATCCCCATACCGGTCAGCACAGTCAGCAGTGCCGCATCAATGGGAGGAAACCCATAATGTGGGAAGTGATAATTCAGGACCGGCCAAAGGATAAAGTGATATAGCAATGCACCGCCAATCACGATGATACTGCCCTTGCCGAAGGGCGTGACCTGTCGCCGTGTGCTTTCGTCGCCCGTCTCGGTGTCAACCGTGGTGACTTTGCGCACAAACATACGGCCAATACCGCCAAGCGCGGCTCCCAAGATTCCCATACTAGCCTCCAATGGTACGCAGCAGCCGCCCTTCGGCAGCGCGGCGGCTCTGGTAACCCGCCCACAAGTCGCCATTACACAAACGGCGGGCGGCGTCCGCCCAATCCTGCCGCACAAATGCCGCCCAGGTGTTTTTGAACTTGGGTATGCTGCCCGGCCCGCGCTGATAGATGATGCTCATAATAGCCGCCTGGGCTTGCCACGGCAGCTGCGCGAAAATTCCGGTTCCGGCATCGCGGTCATAGCGGGCCTGGGCAATGCCAATGTGATGGCGGTGCATGGCTGCATCCAGCTCATCGGCCACGGCCTGGCTGACAAAGAGCGGTAAACGGTGCAGCACGGCCAGAGCAGCAGCCCCGCGCTGACCGAGG
>NZ_JBAIYW010000222.1:0-4480 GCF_036763055.1 Desulfovibrio sp. 1214_IL3152
GGGCGGGTGAGCACTTCGCGGGTGACGCGGCGTACGCCGTGACTCAGCGGTTCGCCCCAATTGTGGAACTGCGCCACCACAAGCTGGGTGGACTCGCCCACACGGCTGACGATGCCGTCGCGATCAAGATACTCGGGTACGGTAACAGGGGCCACCCGCAGGCTCTTGCCCGGCAGGCTTTCGGCTGAAACGGGCGTGAGGCGGCTTTCCAGAAGATAGTAATTCGTGGGCGTGCTGCGGCTGCAGGCAACCATCAGCGCGGCGAAGACCAGAAGAGTACACAGGGCGTAACGTTGCATCAGCGTTTTCCTTGTCTGCCCATAAGCAGGGCTTCGGGGTTGCGTTCAAGCATCTGCGCGAAGGTGCGGATGGTACGCAGGGTTTCAATGCTTTCCTTGATCAGGCGTCGCACATCATTGATGGTGGGCGAATCGCGCCCCACAAGGCTTTGGGCCGAGGCCGTGACCACACGCAACTGGTCCGCCGCCAGGCTCATGTTTTCCAGTGCGGACCGCAGGGTCGCCAGGGTTCCCGGCATTTGTTTTTCAACCGTGCCTGCGGCAGTGTCGAGACTTTTCAGGATGTTCTCGGCATTTTGCCGCATGGGGCTGTTTTTGAGGATATCGTCAATTTCTTCAAACGTGCGCGTAAAGGCTTTAAGCCCGCGCCCGAGACTGTCGTCCGCCAGCGAATGGGCCAGGTTTTGCAAAATGCTTTCAAGCGCGTGGGCCATAGATTCCAGCGGCAGTTGGGAAAGGGTGGTCTGCAGCGTGTCGATGGGGGAGGGAATGGTGGGGATTTCCATATCCGGCGTACCCGAGCGAAAAACAGCGGGCGTACCGGGGAAAAAGTCCAGTTCAATCCGGTATTGCCCGGTGATAAGGCTTTGCAGTTGCAGACGGGCGCGAAGGCCGCGCTGCACCATGCGGCGCACGATCTCTTCCCTCGCGGTTTCGGAAATGGGCGCAGAGCCGCGGCCGCGCACGAAGCTTTGCTCGTCTATACGGATATAGACGGGAATGGTGACATTGGAGTCTTTTGTGTTGGCTACAAGGTTGATGCGGGTGACGCTGCCCATGGGAACACCGCGGAACACCACGGGAGCGCCAGTGGAAAGGCCGCTCACGGAGCCGTCGAAGTAGAGAACATACTGCATGTCATTGCTGAACAGGCGGCCGCCTCCCAGCACGATGAAGCCCAGAGCCAGCAGGGCCAACCCGCCGAGCACAAAGGCTCCCACAGTGGTTCTGTATTTTTGCGCGTTCATATATTCGTTTCCTTGTCCGGCGCAGCGGAAGCGGTTTTTTCCGTCTGCTCCTTTTCTGCGTGACTGCGTTCGCCTCTTGTAAGAAAGAGCATTGCGCTGGGCGCCGTATCGGAAGCTTGCAGCAGTTGGTGCGGGTTGCCGCACGCCGCTACCTGGCGCGTCTGGGCATCCAGAAAGATGAGGTTGTCGGCAATGGCGTAAATGCTCGCCAGTTCATGAGAAACAATAACAAACGTCGTTCCCAGGCTTGCGCGCAGTTCCAGAATCAGGTCATCCAGCATGCGCGAGCTTACGGGATCAAGCCCGGCGGAGGGTTCATCCAGAAAAAGCACCTTGGGGTCAAGGGCCAGGGCGCGCGCCAGACCCGCGCGTTTGCGCATGCCGCCGCTGATCTCGGAGGGGTAGTAGTCTTCAAAGCCCGCAAGCCCGGAGAGGGCCAGCTTGAGCTTTGCCTGCTCGCGTATGTCCGCATCGTTCAGGTCGGTATACTGCTGCAAGGGCAAGCCCACGTTTTCCGCCAGCGTCATGGAACTCCACAAGGCCCCGCTCTGAAAAAGCACGCCCGTGTCGCGTCCCATTCGGCGGCGCTGCTCCTCGGTGCATGCCCAGAAGTCCGTTTTTCCATAAAAGACCTGACCCGCCTGCGGCGATTTCAGTCCCATGAGCACCCGCAGCAAGGTACTTTTGCCGCAGCCGGAACCGCCGGTAATAAAGAAAATGTCCCCGGCGCGCACGTCAAACGTCACGTCGCGCATGAGAACATACGAACCGTAGCCCACCTGCAGCTTGTTGACCCTGATGCGCATTTCAGTGCTGTTCTGTCCGGCATTGGGGGCGTCGGCGGCGGTATGGGCCGTTTCAGTTTGCGACGGTGTTTCCGGCACAGGCGCGCTGTCCGGCTGCCGGCTTGTTTCCGGCGCGTTGGCGCCTGCGGTATTTTTTTCGGGCGTGATGCCCGCTGTGGTGTTTTTTTCGGCCATGTCAGATGCCCAGCACATTGCAGATGACGGTTATGATCGCAGTGGCCACGATAATGCCCACAATGGCGTGTACCACGGCGGTCGTGGTTGCAAAGCCCACGGCCTGGGCGCTGCGGCCGCAGCGCATCCCCTGATAGCAGCCGGTTATGGCGATGATGACGCCAAAAACCGTGCCATACGCAAGACCGATGAAGACGTGCTTGTAGGGAACCATCTGCATGGTGGCGTTGATATATTCCATCGGATTGATGTTCAGCATGGTTGTGGCAACAATATAGCCGCCCACCACGCCCATAAGGTCGGCGTAGAGCGTGAGCAGGGGAATCATGGCCGTCAGGGCGACCACACGCGGCAAAACCAGAAAATCCACAGGGGCTATGCCAAGCGTGGCAAGAGCGTCCACCTCTTCGTTGACCTGCATGGTGCCGATAAGAGCGGCATAGGCCGCGCCTACCCGGCCCGCCATGACCACGCCCACCATAACGGCGCCCATGACACGCAGCATGCCTATGCCCACCAGACCGGCCACGTAGATCTGCGCGCCAAACTGGGTAAGCTGCACCGCGCCCACAAAGGCCAGGATAAGGCCAAAAAGCATGCTGGTTATGGAAATGATGGGCAGCGCCTGCACGCCGCATTCCTGCATGGCCGCCAGCAGGTCCTGCGGGCGCATCTGGGTGCGGCCCACAAAAAGGCGGCCTACGGCCAGGGTCACATCACCCACGAAGTTCAAAAAGTCGGTTATGCGCGGCGGCAGATCAATGGTGGCCTGACCCACACGCTGCACAAAATTGAGGTTTTCTTTTTTGCGGTCGGAACCGGCTTTGGCGGGAACGGCAAAGGCGAGCTTGAGCAGACGTTCCAGCCCGTCGGGCAGGCTGGTGTGCAGGTCTGCCTTGCGTTCGTTGGCTGCCTGCGCCACTTGCACGAGAAAAACAAGCAGGCTGCTGTCCCAAGCGCCGAGATTGTCGCCTTCAAGGCGAACTTCACGGATGCTCTGGTCAGCCAGGATTTCCAGGGCGGCTCTGGCTTCAGGGGGCCAGGCCGTATCGATATTCCATTTGCCGCCAACGCTGACGCGCAGAAGCGGTCCCTGAACGGAAGCTGTCACTTGCGGACTTGTTTCCATCACTATAGTATACGCGCAGCTCTATTTATCCGCAAGAGCCGTTCCCGGCAAACTGGCGGACTTGCCACACTCAAAAGAATACGGTTAGCCATGTCTTTAAAAAAGCGTCTTGATCTTGCCACTGAACCAGTCTTTCTGATGGACGGTTCGGCCTTCATTTATCGGGGTTTTTTCGCCAACAGAAACATGCAGCGCTCGGACGGTTTTCCCACCAATGCCCTGGTTGTGGTCACCCGTGTGCTGTTGCGCATCCTGCGCGAAGAAAGGCCGCGGTACTTTCTTTTTGTCAAAGACGGCAAGGGCAAGAATTTCAGGCATGATATTTTTCCGCTCTACAAGGCCAATCGCGATGCCACGCCAGAAGACCTGTTGCGCCAGATGCCGCCCATTGAGCGCATGGTGACGGCTTTGGGCATGAACCTTGAAATTTCTGACCACTGCGAGGCCGACGACTGTATAGCCTCTCTGGCTGCCCGTTTTTCTCAGGAGCGCCCCGTGGTCATTGTTGGCGGCGACAAAGACCTCAGGCAGTGCCTTGCTCCCAATGTCTATATGTGGGATCCCGCATCCAAGGATGAAAAACTGCTTACGGCTTCCCGGTTTACGGAAGAAAGCGGGCTGACTCCCGCCCAGTGGCCCGATGTGCAGGCGCTTGTGGGCGACACCAGCGACAATATCCCCGGCGTGCCTGGCATCGGCCCCAAAACGGCCGCAAAGATTTTTGAAATCTGCCCCAGCCTTGAAGACATCCGCGACCATTTTGTCCTGCTGCCTCCAAAACTTCAGGACAAGCTGCGCGACCACCTGGATGAAATGTTTACCTGGCGCAAGCTGACCACCCTGTCGCTGGACGTCTGCACGTCGCTTGAACTGGATGACCTGCTGGTGCGGCCCATCGATGCCGCCCGGTGCGCGGCTCTGGCAGAAGAGTTCGAGCTTCATGCCCTGCGGCGTGAGATGGCCTCTCTGGAGCGCATGCAGCTTTCCGCCCCGGCGGATTCTCAACGCGATGGCAGAGCCGGGCGCACCCGGAACGAAGCAGGGGACTTGTCTCCCGTAAGCGCGCAATCGGCGGGCGCTGCCCAAAATACAGCCCATGCCCCT
>NZ_JBAIYW010000140.1:0-4468 GCF_036763055.1 Desulfovibrio sp. 1214_IL3152
CCGCCGCAAGGCCATGCTGCAGGACATCGCTGTACTCACCGGCGGCCAGGTGGCTTCCGACGACACCGGCTCCAAGCTTGAAAACATGACCCTGGCCGAACTCGGTACCGCCAAGCGTATCGTGATCGACAAGGAAAACACCACCGTTGTGGACGGCGCCGGCAAGAGCGAAGACATCAAGGCCCGCGTGAAGCAGATCCGCGCCCAGATCGAAGACAGCACCTCTGACTATGACCGCGAAAAGCTGCAGGAACGCCTTGCCAAGCTGGTGGGCGGCGTGGCCGTGGTGCATGTGGGCGCTGCCACCGAAGTGGAAATGAAGGAAAAGAAAGACCGCGTTGAAGACGCCCTCAATGCCACCCGCGCTGCCGTGGAAGAAGGTATTGTGCCTGGCGGCGGTACCGCTCTTATCCGTGTTGCCAAGGTGCTTTGCGACATCAAGCCCGCTGACGACGACGAACTGGCCGGTGTGAACATCATCCGCCGCGCCATTGAAGAGCCCCTGCGTCAGATTGCCCTCAATGCCGGCTTTGAAGGCTCCATCGTGGTTGAAAAAGTGCGCGAAGGCAAAGACGGCTTCGGCTTCAATGCCGCCACCGGCGAATACGAAGACCTGATCAAGGCTGGCGTGATCGACCCCAAAAAGGTGACCCGCACTGCCCTGCAGAACGCCGCTTCCGTGGCTTCCCTGCTGCTGACCACCGAATGCGCCATTGCCGAAAAGCCCGAACCCAAGAAAGACGCCGCCATGCCTGACATGGGCGGTATGGGCGGCATGGGCGGCATGGGCGGCATGTACTAAGCCGGTTCCCGAAGCCCAAAACCCAAAGTCTCTTACCAGCAAAGCCCCCGCGCAAGCGGGGGCTTTTTTCGCAACAGGAGCATGCCATGATACGCTATGGCTTTGCGTGCAAAACCATTGGACTGCCCGGGGCAGCACAAAGCAGCCTTACCCTGTCACGCGCGGACCGGAACAACCTGCTGTCCGTCAGCCGAAACAATCTGAACGCGCTGGAAACCATGCTGCATTACTGCTGCGAGCAGTCCATCGCGCTCATGCGCATCAGTTCCGACATCATTCCGCTGGCCTCGCACGAGGCCGTGCATTTTGACTGGCAGGACGAACTGCGCCCGGAGCTTGAAAAACTGGCCGCCCTTGCGCGCGAGAGCGGCGCGCGCCTTTCAATGCATCCTGGGCAGTACACTGTGCTCAATTCTCCCCGCCAGGATGTGGTGCGCAAGGCTGTGGCCGATCTTGCCTACCATGCGACCTTTCTGGATGCCCTGCAAACCGGGCCGGAATGCCGCATCATCCTGCACCTTGGCGGCGGCTATGGTGACAGGCAGACAGCGCTGCAAAGACTGCGCGACAATCTGGCCGCCCTGCCCCCGTTTATCCTGCAACGCCTGGCTCTGGAAAATGACGAGCGCATCTATACCATTGAAGATGTTCTGGCAGTCTGCGGCGACTTTGACCTGCCTGCCGTTTTTGACATTTTCCATCACGAACTCAATCCGCCGCCGCACGGCCGCATGCTGCACTGGCTTGACCGCGCGGCTGCGACCTGGAACAGCCGCAGCGGGCGCCAGAAAATTCACTATTCACAGCAACTGGCAGGCGGCAAACCCGGCATGCATTCCCGGACCATTGCCATGCGCCCTTTCATGCAGATGCACGGCCAGCTTGAAGGGCGCGAACTGGATGTCATGCTGGAGGTTAAGGATAAAAACCTCTCTGCAATCAAGTGTTCAAATCTGACCCGACCGAACCTGCCGCGCACCAGACTCACGGAAGAATGGGCGCGCTACAAATACCTTGTGCTTGAGCGCACCCCCAATACCTATGCCGCCATTCGCCATTTGCTCAAAAACGAAAAACCGGCAGCAGATGCGTTTTACGACCTGATTGAAAAAGCGCTCACCTGCGACCCGGAGCCGGGCAAAGCCAGAAACGCCGCTGAACATGTGTGGGGCCATGTGAACAAAAATGCCTCGGCCAATGATGTCGCCCGCATGCTCAAGGACCTTGAGCTTCTTGGCAGCGACCTTGCGCCGCTGCCCCGCATCAAACGTAAACTGCTGGCCCTGGCGGCAGACAGCAACGAAGAATACCTGCTGCACAGCCTCTATCTTTATGTAAGCTAGACACTGTCTAGAGCAATTTAACTTTTAAATTGCTCGGACGGCTGCGTGAGCAGACGCTCGCTACGGAGGCGTAAGCGCAGTTTATCTGCGCGGTTAAACGCCGAAGTGAGCGTGCCTTAAACTTTGAGAATGTATATTCTCAAAGTTAATCTGCTCTAGAGCATTTAACACTTGAAATGCTCGCTTACGGCAGGCAAAAGCCTGCCTTCTCGCATTTCGTGGCAAGGATTTTCAAGAAAATCCTTGCAGAGCAGTTTACGAATGTGAAAACAGCCCGAAACCTTTAAGATTTCGGGCTGTTTTGCTGTCAGGCATTTGGCCTTGTCTATTTCGTGTTTGCTAGTCTTTGATCAGGCGGGCGGCTGCGAGGGCCTTGGCCTGTTCTTCAAAGTTCTGGAAACCAGCATGGTGCAGGGCGTCCAGCACCGTATCGTCCCAGTTCCAGGTGGCATAGATCACAGGCTTGTGGAAGGCCGTGCGGAAGCTCTGCAGTTCGGAGCGGTAGAAATCTTCCTTGGGCGTGTCGAGGTGTTCGCGGAACTGCTCATGGCGGCGCTGCAACTCACCTTCGTACCATTCCTGAATATCCTGCGGATTCTTGTACTTCTTGAGGATATGACCGTAGCCGGTCTTTTCCATAAGCTCGGCCAGACGCTTATGATGCTGCTGTCCAAGCCATTTGCCCAGATCGGAGGTGGGAATGCTCTCGGCCTCCACAGCGGCAATATCAAACACGGTCTGGTAGTAGGTATCGGGAACCACAGAGGCGGACGTGATTCCCGCAATGGCGACCAGGCCGCGCAGAATAAGGCTGTTGGACACGCCCTGCCCGCAGAAGCCCACTTTTTTCCCGTACTTCAGGCCGGTGAATATGCTCACCAGAATGGCCCAGACCACGGCGGGGTCTTCTTCGTCATAGATATGCGCAAGGCGTGAGTTGTCGCGGTCAGTGGCAAGCACCATCTGCGTCATGTCGTTGGAACCGATGGAGAATCCATCAAATTCGGTAATGAACTGCTTCGCCAGGATGGCGTTTGAAGGCAGTTCCGACATGAGGATGATCTTCAGGCCGTCCTGGCCGCTCTTGAGCTTGTGAACCTGCTCAAGGTAGCTGCGCATGGAGCGGGCTTCTTCCAGGGTGCGCACAAAGGGCAGCATCATGCGCAGGTTGGACCCGCCGTATACACCGCGAGCCAGCTTGAACGCCTCGATTTCCCAGTCATGAATATTGCGCGACACGCCGCGGTAACCAAGCATGGGGTTGTCTTCAAAGTGCTCGAAGAGGTTGCCGCCAAGCAGGTTGCGATATTCATTACTCTTGAAGTCCGTGGTGCGGTAGGTAATGGGCTTGCCGTAGAAGGCCATGGCAAACAGGGCCAGGTTCTGGGCAAGGGTTTGCACATAGTGCTCCTTACCGGTGCGGAAGCCACGCGCCTTGATCATGCCGCGAATTTTTTCCGGCAGATTGCGCACATCGTCCATTTCTTTCTTGAGCCCCGAACGCAGGCCCACTTCTTCACGCAGATGGGCAATGTTTTCCATCAGGCGGGTGACGGCGGGCAGGTCCTGAATGCGTTTCACATGCGCTTCAACACTGGCCTCGATCTCTGCAATGCGTTTGCCGGATTCGGGGTCACTGCTGTTCTGCAGGGCAAGCTCGTCATCGTAACCCATTATGATGCGCACATGGTCGGCCAGATCGGGCGAGGTTTTGAGCACCTCGATGCGGCGCGAGGCCATTTCCATATGCTGGTCGATCTTGTGGTCAAGCTCGCGCATCTTGCGGTGCTGCAAAAGCACATCTTCGGCGTTCAGGCTTTTGCCCGTGTCGGCCAGAGCGGCCAGTTCGGCGGAAAGGCCCGTGACCTCGCCCACGTATTCGCGCAGATTGATATTGAAGACAATGAGGCCTGCGGCCATTTGCTCGCGCAGCACCTTGGAAAGGCGGTCTTCAAGCTCTTTCAGCTTGGTATGCACCACGCCTTCAAGCTCGCCCTTGTCAAAGGCTTCCAGAGCCTGCGGATGAATGCTGATATTGCCCAGCATGAATTCGGCGCGCAAAAGGCCCACTTCAAACTGGTCAAAGTCCCGCAGGCGGGAGAGAAAGAGCGCCTGGCCCACATCGGCAAGCACAAGCCCCACCTTGGTCTTGGTGGGGGGCAGCTTTGCCACGTCCATTTCGCCGCCGACCTCATGCAGGGGCAGCAGACCGCGGTATACGCGCCCGCGCGTGCCGTCAACCGTCACTTCCGCGCCGTCCAGCGCACGCAGCACATCCAGACGCTGAATGCCGATAACAGCAGCTATGCCCAGCTCACGCGAC
>NZ_JBAIYW010000280.1:0-4433 GCF_036763055.1 Desulfovibrio sp. 1214_IL3152
CTGGCTGCCTGCCTCCGGGGCGAGGGTGCAGCCGGTGCGGCGCAGGTCGGCCATGCGTTCAATAATTTCGTCGTCAATGGAACCCACGCGCAACGATGGCAGGGAAAGGCCGATCTGTTCACGGGCGCAGCGGTCAAGCACACCGAAACACAGTGTCTTGAGCGCGGAAAAATCGCCGGTGCTCAGCGAGAGAAAGGAGATTTCGTCAAAGCCCGTTTCACTCAGGCATTGGTCCAGCAGGCTCTGGATGGTTTCAAGCGAGCGCTCCCGAACGGGACGGTAAACCATGCCCGCATGGCAGAAACGGCACCCCCGGGTACACCCGCGCGCAATTTCCAGCGACAGCCTGTTGTGTACGGCCCCTACGGGAACCACCTGCCTGGTAGGATAGGGCGTATTGTTGATGTCCGCCACAATGCGGCGCACCGGGCGGGTATAGTCCGCAATCAGGGGAACGGGAGGCGCGGAAGGGGCTTCCGGGCGGGCGGCGAACAGCGATGGCACATAGATGCCTGGTATATGACGCGACTCCAGAAGCAGCCGGTCACGGGACCAGCCCTCGTCCAGAGCCTTTTCCAGCAGCTGAAGCACGTCGGGCAGGCTTTCTTCGCCATCGCCAAGAACCATGATGTCTATGAAGGGCGTCAAAGGTTCGGCGCTGAGCAAGGCTCCGCCCCCGGCAATAATCAGGGGGCAGGCTGCAAGGTCCTGCGGGCGGTCGGCGGTGCGCAGGGGAATGCCCGCCAGATCAAGCATGTAGAGCACGTTTGTATAGCAGAGCTCATGCGTTATGGAAAAACTCAGGCAGTGGGTCTGCGCCAGCGGGGTGTCCGATTCCAGCGTTGCCAGAGGCGTGTTGTGGGCGCGCAAGATTTCCGCGGCTTCACGTTCGGGCGCCATGACCCTTTCAGCCCACCATCGGGGGTGGCTGTTGACGATATTGTACAGAATTTTTTGCCCCAGATAGGACATGCCGACATCATAGGTGTCGGGAAAGGCCAGTGCCACACGCAGGCGCATCTTGTCGGGATCCTTGCGGCAGGCATTGTCTTCAATGCCCGCATAGCGGCTGGGTTTCGGCAAAAGGGGCAAAAGGGAACGCATAGACTTCCTCGAAAGTTTTGCAACAGACCTGTGTCTGCACGGGTTTGCTGAAGGCTCGGCGGCTTTTGATACACGCCGCAACAAAACGGCGGCATTGCCTTTTTGTCAGCCTTGCCGTCCGGGGCTTCGGGGTTTTCCCGTCAGCGGGCTGCCGCGCTTTTCAGGGCAAGGCCGCTTTGACGCTGCGCTGACGGCTGTGCGGGCGGGGCATCCGCCATGAAGGCGCAGGTGCTGCGTAATTTACCAGGCCAAACGCTGACGCAGACGTGTTGGCGACGTGAGAATGTCTGTTCTCAGCATGCCGTGCCATAATGACGGGCCGCTAGAGCAGTTTCACTTTGAAATTGCTCTGGCGACTGCGCGAGCAGGCGCCCGCCGCGAAGGCGTAAGCGCAATTTATTTGCGCGGTTAAACGCCGAAGCGAGCGTGTTTTAAACTTTGAAAATGTACATTTTCAAAGTTAATCTGCTCTAGGCAACGAAAGTAAAAGCAGGGTATGAAAAGGGCGGCACATGGGCCGCCCTTGAAAAAAGCCTTAACAGGAAAGCCGGACTTATTTTATAAGCCCGCTGCCGGAGCCGCTGAACGGCTCGGAGCTGAACTGCATTCTGCCAAGCCCGCCGGCTACGGTCAGGTTGGTGCAGGCTTCGATGTACTTGTCCTGAAGTTCCTTGGGGGTGTTGGCGTAGCGATAGAGGAAATTTTTTCCTTCCAGGCTGCCTTCAAATTCTGGCTCAAAGGGATAGCCGTAGGGCAGCATCATCATCTGCACGCCCTGCTGGGTGGGTATGCTCTGGATGGCGGCCACGTCATTAAGGCAGTCTTTTTCGGCATCATACTTGCCAATGACCAGCTCACCCGTTACCAGCTTCATCAAACGAATATCGTAAGCCATGCTTTGCTCCTGAATGTTAATGGCTTGTAGGTAGGCACTGAAGCAGCGCATGTCAAGGCATTTTCTGTTGCCTTGGCTGTCGAAAAGAATAAAATACCGCCATGCAAGATTTTGACGCTTCATCAGAATACACATTGTCCAAGGCGCTTGAGCTTGTGAAAAAGCAGCTCGGGCATGGTTTTATTCGTAAGGACCTGCTGGAACTGGCCCTCACTCACAGTTCGTGGGCCAATGAGTGCGGGCCGGGGCAGGAGCACAACGAGCGGCAGGAATTTCTTGGAGACGCTGTTCTGGAACTGTGCGTCTCGTGGGAGCTTTACCGGCGTTTTCCTTCAGCTCGCGAAGGCGAACTGACCAAGATGCGCTCCGGCCTTGTCAGCGCCGTAAGCCTTGCGGAACGGGCTCGGAGTATGGGCCTCGACAGGCTTTTGAAATTGGGAAGGGGCGAGGAAAGTCAGGGAGGAAGAAAGCGCGATGCGGTTTTGAGCGATGCGCTTGAGGCCGTATTGGCGGCCATTTATGAAGACGGCGGCTTTGCCGCTGCGCAGGAAGCCGTAGCCCGCATCTTCGCCGGGCAATGGCCCAGCAGGGCCGGTGACGGCAAGGCTTCCAAGGATTATAAGACCCGGCTTCAGGAAGCCTCGCAACAGCGTTACGGGCAGGCGCCCCTGTATACGCGCGTGGGCAGCCATGGCCCGGAGCACTCCAAGGTTTTTGAAGTCGCTTTGCGACTGCCTGACGGCACCGAGTTTTCGGCCAGCGGCAGCAGTTGTAAAAAAGCCGAACAGCAGGCCGCGTGTATGGCGCTTGAAGCCCTCGGAGAAACGGAACAATAACCCGCAAGAGCCTGCCGAACAACGAAAAATCATTGCGGCCCAGAGCTGCGGGACATCTGTGTTTATGTGAACCGGCTGCCTGGCGCAAAGATGACGCAATTTTGACTGGTCCGGGGGCACGGCCCCCGGACCTCCCATCTTTGGTCTGCCACAGCCTATTATTGAGATGACCTAGCCGCCAATGAGCTGCATAGCCATCTGGGGCAGCGAGTTGGCCTGCGAGAGCATGGCTACCGCAGACTGGCTCAGAATCTGGTTGCGCACGAACTGCGTCATTTCCGTGGCTACGTCCACGTCTGAAATGCGCGATTCGGCCGCCTGCAGGTTTTCCGCCTGAATATTCAGGTTGGTAATGGTGTTTTCCAGGCGGTTTTGCATGGCGCCCAGGTGAGCGCGAATTTTGTCCTTGGAAACAATGGCGTTGGTGATGGCCTCCAGGGCGCGCTGCGCGGCCTGCTGGGTCGAAACTGTTCCGCCGTCACGCAATTCGCCCGTGGCACCGTCAATGGCCTGGTTGCCTACGCCCAGGGCAGAGGCGGTGCTGTTGCCGATCTTGATGTAGTAATAGTCTTCGGCAGAGTCGTTGCCCGTGCCGAAGTGGACCTTGAGCTTGCCCGTGGAAGTCAGGCCGCTGCCGTCGTGCGTGTCGCTGGACAGCGCGCCGTTGAGCAGATGAATGCCGTTAAAGTCCGTGGCATTGGCGATACGGGTAATTTCCGAAGCCATGGCCTGATACTCGGACTCGATCATGAGGCGCTGTGTGGAGTCATACGTGCCGGTAGCGGCCTGTTCCGCCAGCTCTTTCATGCGGGTGAGTTTTTCGTCAATTACGCCCAGAGCGCCGTCAGCGGTCTGAATCATGGATATGGCGTCGTTGGCGTTGCGCGCGCCCTGCTGCAGGGTGGCGATGTCAGCCCTTTGCAGTTCGCGGATTGCCAGACCGGC
Source organism: Desulfovibrio sp. 1214_IL3152 (assembly GCF_036763055.1). Taxonomy (NCBI): domain Bacteria; kingdom Pseudomonadati; phylum Thermodesulfobacteriota; class Desulfovibrionia; order Desulfovibrionales; family Desulfovibrionaceae; genus Desulfovibrio; species Desulfovibrio sp. 1214_IL3152. Next base: position 3,781 of record NZ_JBAIYW010000280.1, read on the forward strand.
GGCGTCGTCTGCCGCGCTGTTGACGCGCAAGCCTGTGGAAAGGCGCTGCACCGACTTGCTCAACTGGGAGTAGTGAGCATTCAAATTTCTGGCCGTGTTTGCGGCCATCAGGTTGTGGTTAATAACCAAAGACATGGGACACCTCCTGGTGGTTACTAAGCTGTATCCCCGGCTTTGCAATCCATGTGCCAAAAAAATATATTATTTAATTATAATGAGTTATAAAACAATTGTGGGCGTGGGAATTTTTTTCCTCCTTCTTGGTGCGAAAAATTTGACGCGCGGGGCAGTGTCTCCGGGCCGATAACGGAAAAATTTGCGGGCAATGCTACGTGCGGCTCAACACGGCGTAATAAAAACAGCTTCCGTAGGGAAGCTGGCAGGGCGCTTTTGTAAGATTGTTTCAAAGCAAGCGCCATCAAGCCCAGTGGTGGAGCCGCAAACGCAAGTTCTTTGCGCGAACAGGCAACGGAGCGGGCATGCTTTAATTTAAGGGGTTATAGTCTCAAGTTATCTGCTCCAGCCGGAATGGCTGGCCGGGACGGGCGGCAGCGCGTGCTGGGCCCATGTATGTGTGCAAGGGGGCGGGCGTGTGCAGGGAAAAGAAAACGACTGCCTGCTCCCAGGCAGCACGCGCAGGATTTCAGCCGGGG